>JAQGKM010000152.1 GCA_028290125.1 Hyphomicrobiales bacterium
CGCGTCAGCAGGAAGCGCAGCGCGGCGCCGCGCGCGAGCACCGGCAGCGCCGCCAGTTCCGCGTCGCTGAAACGACGCACGCGCGCATAGCCCGACAGAAACGCCTGCCCCTTGGTGACATTGAACGACGCGTCCTGCTCGAAACACCAGGCGTTGAGGCAGATCGCCGCGTCATAGGCGAAGGAATCCGTGCAGGCGAAATAGAAGTCGATCAGCCCCGACAGTCTGGGACCGAGAAAGAAGACGTTGTCGGGAAACAGATCCGCGTGGATGACGCCTTCGGGCAGATCGCGCGGCCAGCATGCCGCGAGATGCGCGAGTTCGTCCGACACGAGCTTTTCGAGTCCGCGCGTGATCTCGTCGGCGCGGGCGCGCGCGCCTTCGAACAACGGCGCCCAGCCGGGCAGCGACAATGAATTGGCGCGGCGCATCGGAAAGTCCTTGCCGGCCTCGTGCAGATGCGCGAGCGCCGCGCCGACCTGCGCGCAATGATCGGCCGTCGGTCTGCGGATCCACATGCCTTCGAGAAACGTCACCAGCACGGCGGGGCGCCCGGCGATTCGGCCGAGCGCGACGCCGTCGCGCGCCTTGACCGGCTGCGGACAGATGAGCCCGCGCGCGGCGAGATATTCCATGAGGCCGAGGAAGAAGGGCAGGTCGTCCTCGTTCACGCGCTTCTCGTAAAGCGTGAGGATGAACGTGCCGCTTTCCGTGCGCAGCAGATAGTTCGAGTTCTCGACGCCCTCGGCGATGCCCTTCAGCGAGAGGACGGCGCCGAGATCGTAGCGGCTCAGGAACAGCGCCAGATCTTCATCCGTGACTTCGGTGTAGACGGCCATGATCCTGCCCGGAGCGAACGGACCGCGCTTGGCGGCCCCGATGGCTTCGTGTTAGCGACAGGGCTCATCGAGGTCAAACGGTCGGTCGCAAACCCACTCCCGGAGGGAGAGGGTGGCCGCAGAGCGGCCGGGTGAGGGGTTAGCGTCTCACCGTCGGGGTGCGTAACCCCTCATCCGTCATGCTCCGCATGACACCTTCTCCCTCCGGGAGAAGGAGAGAAACAGGACACGCATGATCTTCGTCGCACCCGCCTGGCTCTGGGCCGTGTTCACCGTCACGGCCGCCGCCGCGCAGACCGCGCGCAACGCCATGCAGCGCGATCTCATCGCCAAGATCGGCATGGCGGGCGCCACGCATGTGCGCTTCATCTTCGCCCTGCCCTTCGCGGTCCTGTTTCTTCTCGTCGAATGGCTCGTCATCGGTATCGCGCTGCCCTCGCCGTCTCTCAAGACCGTGCTGTGGGCCTGCGTCGGCGCGGCCGCGCAAACGGTCGCGACCGCGTTGATGCTGTCGGCCATGCGCGACCGCTCCTTCGTGGTCGCGATCGCCTTCACCAAGACCGAGCCGATCATCATCGCGATTTTCGGCATTCTGTTTCTGCACGACACGCCGAGCGCCGGCGTCGCGCTCGCGATTCTCATCGCCACCGCAGGCGTGATGCTGATGTCGTGGCCGCGCTCGACGCCCGACGTCCGCAAGAGCCTCAGCGACTGGACGCCGGCGCTGATGGGCATCGGCGCGGGCGCCTGCTTTGCGCTGTCGGGCACCGGCTATCGTGGCGCGATCCTGTCGCTGGAGACGCCGTCCTTCGTGCTCGCCGCCACCACGACGCTGGCGCTCGGCCTCGCCATCCAGACGTTTGCGATCGTCGCCTGGCTCGCCGTCGCCGACCGCAGGACGCTGTTGGCGATCCTCGGCCATTGGCGCCCCTCGCTGCTGGCGGGTTTCATGGGCGCGCTCGCATCGCAATTCTGGTTTCTGGGCTTCGCCATCACGACCGCCGCAAAGGTACGCACGCTGGCGCTGGTGGAAGTGCTGTTCGCGCAAGTCGTGTCGGGCCGGATCAAGCAGCAGACCACGCTGCGCGAATTCGCCGGCATGGCGATGATCGTCGCCGGCATCGTCCTGCTGCTGAACTTCTAGACCGGCTCGCGCAATTCGCGCGGCAGCGGGAAGAACATCGTCTCGTCGGCCACCGTCACGGTCTCGACCTCGACGTCGTAGCGCGCCTTGAAGGCGTCGATGATCTCGTCGATCAGCACGTCGGGCGCCGAGGCGCCGGCGGTGAGGCCGAGGCGCGTCACGCCGGAGAGATCATTCCACGGAATATCGTCCGCACGCAGGATCAGGCGCGAGATGCCGCAGCCCTCGTTCTCCGCCACCTCGCGCAGACGCTGCGAGTTCGACGAGTTCGGCGAGCCGACGACCAGCATGGCCTCCACTCTCGGCGCCACGGCTTTCACCGCATCCTGCCGGTTCGTGGTTGCGTAGCAGATGTCTTCCTTGTGGGGGCCGTTGATGTCCGGGAACCGCGCCTGCAGGGCGGCGATGATCTCGCGTGTGTCGTCCACCGACAGAGTGGTCTGCGTCACGAAGGCGAGCGGCTGGCCTTCGCCCACGTCGAGCGCGGCGACGTCGTCCAGCGTTTCGATCAACAGCACGGCGCCGTCCGGCAACTGCCCCATCGTGCCGATGACCTCCGGGTGTCCGGCATGTCCGATGAGCAGCACGAGCCGGCCTCGCTTGCGATGGATTTCGGCTTCGCGATGCACTTTGGTGACGAGCGGGCACGTCGCATCGATGGCGAGCAGGTTGCGGGCGCGTGCGGCGTCGGGAATGGATTTCGGCACGCCGTGCGCCGAGAAGATCACCGGGGCGTCGGTGTCGGGCACCTCGTCGAGCTCCTCGACGAAAATGGCGCCCTTCCGCTTCAGGCTGTCGACGACATATTTGTTGTGCACGATCTCGTGGCGCACATAGACCGGCGCGCCATGCAGGACCAGCGCACGCTCGACCACATCGATGGCCCGCACCACGCCGGCGCAGAAGCCACGGGGGGCGCAGAGAAGGATCTTCAGTTTCGCAGCCATGAGCTTTTCTGCTGGAGGCGCGGGGTGAGGTCAAGGGCGGCTTGCCTCGTCATTGCGAGGAGCCGAAGGCGACGTGGCGATCCATCTTTGGCCGCCGACGCAGGATCGCGCCAGTCGCAAGATGGATTGCCGCGTCGCTGCGCTCCTCGCACTGACGAGGCTGAGGTTTGGGCATCGTGACGGCCACGGTTTCGTCAATCCCGCCAGCGCTGGAGAGGGTTATGCATGCGCGCTCTCGCAATCGCGGCCTTTCGGTCTATGTTGAGGTATCCCGGAACGAAGTGAGCCATTCATGCCTGAAGCGAGCCAGCACGGCGGATATCTCGTATCCGTCCTGATCTTCCTTGGCGCGGCCGTGGCCGCGGTGCCGTTGTTCCGCTTCGTCGGGCTTGGCGCAGTCATCGGCTACCTGTTTGCCGGCATTGCGATCGGGCCGTCGGGCTTCCGCTTCATCGCCGATGCCGCGACCACGCTCGAGATTGCCGAGCTTGGCGTCGTGCTTCTCCTCTTCATCGTCGGGCTCGAGCTGAAGCCCTCGCGCCTGATCGCCATGAAGGCCGACATCCTGCTGCTCGGCTCGGCCCAGATGGCGGTGTCGGCGCTCGTCATCGGCGCGCTGGCGTTGACGATCCTCCACGTGCCTTTCTGGGGCGCGGCGGCGGTCGGCGTCGCGCTGGCCTTTTCGGCGACCGCGGTTGCGCTTCAATTGCTGGGGGAGCGCGGCGCGCTGCAGAGCAATTACGGGCGCCGCGCCTTCGCGGTGCTGCTGATGCAGGACATTCTGGTCGTGCCAGTGCTCGCGCTGATCCCGCTCGCGGCGGCGCGCGGCGGCGGCGGATCGCTCAGCTCCACGATGATGAGCGTCGGCACATCGCTCGGCGCCATCGCGGCTGTGGTCTTCGCCGGAAAATATCTGCTCAACCCGCTGTTTCGCGTGCTGGCGCACGCCGGCGCCCGCGAGGTGATGACGGCTGCCGCGCTGCTCGTCGTGCTCGGCACCGCGGTCCTGATGCAGGCCTGCGGCATGTCGATGGCGCTCGGCGCCTTCCTTGCGGGACTGCTGCTGTCGGAATCGCAATTCCGGCATGAACTCGAAGCCGACATCGAGCCGTTTCGCGGCCTGTTGATGGGCCTGTTCTTCATGTCGGTCGGCATGTCGATCGACCTCAATCTCGTGTTGCGCAACGCCGTGTTCCTCGTCGCGATGGCGATCGGCGTCATCGTCGTGAAGAGCGCCGTCGTCTACGTCCTGATGCGGGCGTCGCGCTCGACGCATTGCGAAAGTCTCTCGGGCGCAGGCGTTCTGACGCCGGCGGGCGAGTTCTCCTTCGTGGTGTTCCCGCTCGCCGCCTCCTACAATCTGCTGCCGGCCGAGACCGCGAACCTGCTGTCGGCCATCGCGGCGCTCACCATGGTAGCGGGGCCGCTCGTCGCCAATGGCATCCAGCGCTGGTCGGACAGGGCGCGCCCTGCGGGCGAGCAGCCGCCCGCCGAGGTGGTGCCGGACGGCGCGCGCGGCAATGTGCTGGTGATCGGCTTCGGGCGCTTCGGGCAGATGGTCGTGCAGGTGCTGCTGCGCGAGCGCGTCGACGTGACGGTGATCGACAATGACATCGAGCGCATCCGCAATGCGGCGCGATTCGGCTTCAAGGTCTATTTCGGCGACGGCATGCGTCTCGACGTGCTTCGCGCGGCCGGCGCGACGGAAGCGCGCGTCATCGCCATCTGCGTCGACAAGCCCGACCAGGCGCTGACGATCGTCGAAATGGTCAAGCAGAACTTCCCGCTGGCGCGCGTGAACGTGCGCGCCTACGACCGCATCCACGCCATCGCGCTCTACGGCGCCGGCGCGGATTATCTCGTCCGCGAAACTTTCGAATCCGCCATCCGGTTCGGCGGCGACACGCTCTCCGAGCTGATCGACGATCCCTCGCGCGTCGAGGACGCGGTGGAAGAAGTGCGGCGGCTCGACCTTGCGCGGCTCGCCATGCAGCAGGCCGGCGCGAGCTTCTCGGACGCCGTGGCCGCCGCGCCGATCCAGCCCGAGCCGCTCACCACACCGGTGAAGAAATCGAAGGGCCTGTCGCACGAGACGCAGGACATTGTCGAACAGGCTGCCGATGGCGCGCCGGTGCGCGCCACAGAAAGAGTTTGATGAGCGAGCAAATCGAGGTCGAGCCGCGCAAGCTCCCGCGCGCGGTCTTTACCGAAGGGTCGATCCTGAAGCATGTGCTGGTGATGACGGCGACCGGCTCGATCGGGCTCGTCGCGATCTTCTTCGTCGATCTCCTGTCGCTGCTTTACGTGTCGTGGCTGCATGACGCGAAGCTGACCGCGGGCGTCGGCTTCGCGACCCAGATCCTGTTCTTCTTCGTCTCCATCAACATCGGGCTCGCCATCGCCATCGGGGCGTTGGTGGCGCGCGCGCTCGGTGGCGGAGACCGCGCCAGCGCGCAAAGGCTTGCGGCGTCGGGGCTGGTGCATTCCTGCGTGATCGCGGCCGGTACGTCGCTGCTGGCGCTCCCCTATCGCGGCGAATTGCTGATGCTGCTCGGCGCGCGCGGCGAGGCGCTGGCGGTGGCCGACCATTATCTCCTCATCACCCTGCCCTCCAATGTGCTGCTCGCGGCCGGCATGGCCCTGTCGGGCGTTCTACGCGCGGTCGGCGATGCGCGCCGCGCCATGTACACGACGCTGTTCGGCGCCGTCGCGACCTCGATCGCCGATCCGATCCTGATCTTCGGCCTGGGTCTCGGCGTCAACGGCGCGGCCTATGCGACGATCCTGTCGCGGCTCACCATCGCGCTGGTGGGCGCCTGGGGGGCGATCCATGTGCATGGCCTCGTGGCGCGTCCGCAAAGGCGCAGCACCATGCTCGACATCACGCCCATGATGGCCATCGCCGGCCCGGCGATCCTCACCAATCTCGCGGCGCCGGTCGCCAATTCCTACGCGCTGTCGATCTTCGCCGGCTTCGGCGAGCCCATCGTCGCGGCCCTGACGATCATCGACCGCGTCACGCCCGTGGCCTTCGGCGTGCTGTTTGCGCTGTCGGGCTCGGTCGGCCCGATCATGAGCCAGAACTACGGCGCAGGGCTCATGCATCGCGTCAGGCGCACGCTGTCCGAATGCGTGATGATCGTCATCGCCTACACGCTGGTCGTCTGGGTCATCCTGTGGCTGGCGACTCCGGGCATCATCGCGATGTTCAACGCCACCGGGGCGACGGCGAGCCTCGTCGCATTCTTCTGCGCTTACGGACCGGCGATCTGGTTGTTTCTCGGCATGATCTTCGTGTCGAACGCCGCCTTCAACAATCTCGGCTTTCCGATCCTCTCGACGGTCTTCAACTGGGGACGCGCGACGCTCGGCACGGCGCCCTTCGTCACGCTGGGCGCCGCGCAGGGCGGGCCGGAGGGCGGATTGCTCGGCATGATCGCGGGCGCGGCGCTGTTTGGCCTGATCGCCATCTTCACCGCGTGGCGCGCCATCAAGCGACTCAGCGCCAAGGTTGCGGCCGAACCGATCGGAGGCGTGGTATGAACGTCATCAAAGCGCCGCCTTTGCCGTGCAGCGAAGGGGCGATTCAGAAGCGCACAGCGGGTTATGAGCGGCGCACTTGCCCAAATGCCCGCGCGCTGGTTATTTCTGACGCGCAAATCAGCGGTCCTGCCGGGCAGAATCGCCCGCGAAAAGGATGTGAGACATGACGGCGGCACACATACGTTCTCTCGCCCGCATCGCCCTTGGCGCTGGCGGCCTGTTTTTCATCGGTTTCGCGGCGCCTGCCATGGCGCAAAGCTGCGAGAACGACGTCGGCGAATTCCAGAAGAAGCGCAATGCGCAGATGGAAACCATCGGCAAGCTGCAGAAGAAGAATGAAGGCAAGCTCGATCCCGTCGCCGCATGCCCGATGCTGCGGTCGCTGGCGAGCATCGAGCAATCCATGCTGGCCTACATGGAAAAGAATCAAAACTGGTGCAACATCCCTGACCAGGCGCTGAGCAACGTGAAGGAAGGTTCGGGCAAGACCGCCGCCATCGCCAAGCAGGCGTGCGGCCTCGCCGTCAAGATGAAGAAGCAGCAACAGCAGCAGGCTGCGGGCGCCGCCGCGGGCGCCGGCGCCGGTGGACCCGGCTTCAACGTTCCCGCGCCGAAGCTTCCCGCAGGACCGCTGTGACATCGGGACCGGGCGCCCGCACGGGCGCTCAACCTGACTTGCTGCCTGATTCCGTTTCCACACACTTCGCGCTTCGCCTTGCGCCGCAAGGCTGGCTGCCGTTTCTCCAGCTTGCGCGCATCGACCGGCCGATCGGCTGGTGGCTTCTGCTGCTCCCCTGCTGGTGGTCGTCGGCGCTCGCCTCGGTGGCGCGCCATGAGGGGCTGTATCTCACCCATCTCGTGCTGTTCTTCATCGGCGCCATCGCGATGCGCGGCGCGGGCTCGACCTACAACGACATCGTCGACCGCAAGATCGACGCCGGCGTCGAGCGCACGCGCGGGCGGCCCCTGCCCTCCGGCCGCGTCAGCGTGCGCGCGGCGAAGATCTTCATGCTCGCGCAATGCGGCGTCGGCGCGCTGGTGCTGTTCAGCCTGAACCGCGTGGCGATCGTCACGGGCCTTGCGTCTCTGCTGATCGTGGCGGCCTACCCGTTCATGAAGCGCATCACCTCCTGGCCACAGGCGGTGCTCGGCCTCGCCTTTGCGTATGGCGGCCTGATGGGCTGGGTGGCGATCGAGGGCGCGATCGCCTGGCCCGCCGTGCTGATCTATCTGGCGGCGATTTTCTGGACGATGGGCTACGACACGATTTACGCGTTGCAGGATGCGCGCGACGACGCCCTGATCGGCGTGCGCTCGACGGCGCGCCTGTTCGGCGACCATGTCCGTCTGGCGATCGGCGCACTCTACGCCGCAGCGCTCGTTTCGGCGGCGGCTGCGCTCCAGCTTGCCGGCGCGGGTCCGGCAGGATGGCTTGGTCTGGCGGGCTTCGCCGCGCATTTGTGCTGGCAATTGGCCCGCATTTCGCCGGGCGACACTGCGCGGTCCCTGATGCTGTTCCGGTCCAATCGCGACGCCGGGCTCATCCTTTTCGCGGGACTCGCGCTCAACGCGTCATTCTGAGCCACGGAACCTGAATTGGAACTCAGCCGTTCGGCGCGTGTTCTCTGTTCACCGTCAACAATTTGGACCGTCGCCAGCGATGCTTAAATGGGCCCTGATTTTCTTCGTCGTGTCGATCATCGCAGGTGGACTTGGCTTCACCGGCATCTCGGCGGCGGCTAGCGGCATCTCTCGCGTGCTGTTCTTTATCGCCTTGGCGATCTTCCTGATCTTCCTCGTGCTGGCGCTGATGGCGGGCGAGATCCTGTTCTAGGCCTCAGGCCAGTTCAGGCCTCAGGCCTGCTCAGGCCTCAGCAAGGCGCGCTGAGGACCTGCTCGCAGGAGACGATCTTCATCAGGCGGCGCTCGCCCATGCGGCGGCGCGTGAGAAAACGCGGGCGGCGGCGCAACGCGACCGCGCCGCGACGTCGCATGACGGGCGCCGGGCCGACGGCGACCTGGCCGATCTTCTGCTCGGCGGCTTCAAGCATGCCCGGCTCGCGCTGGAGAAAGCGCGGCAGACCCATCTGCGCCGCGTAATGACGCCACAGCGCAACGATGTCGTCGTCATCCGGCGTTTCGGCGAGCGTCACCGACAATTCGGGATCCGCATGTTCAAGGCTGATGATGAACCGCGGCGCCTCGGGCGCGCCGGCGAGGGTCAGCACCACGCCGCGATAGGCCGAGCACGGCAGGCCGAGCCGCATCGCGATACCTTCGACCTGGCGGTCGATCAGCACCCTGCCCCCGGCCACGGAGACGCGGCGCAAGGCGCCGTCGGCGCGGGCATCGAACTGGCTCATGCCGCAGATCGGCAGGGCGGCGGAGGGAGCGCTGTGCACCAGCATGTGGAACGCCTGTCTTTCGACCGGACCATGTGCCCGGCAGGCGCAATGTCGTCCCGCGCGTCTCCGCAACTCCCTAACAGGGCTGGTTAAACAGCTGTTAAGGCCCCGCTATCGCCTGTTGTGGCGGACAGACCGTGACCTTCACCATTCAAATTTGATGGAATCTTCCGAGCTAGATCCGGCAGGCCTCGAAGGCCGGCTCGACGCGCCCGTCCCAGTCGCCATGGTAATGGTCGAGCAGCTCATGGGCCGCGACGCGGCCCGTCTCGACGCGGCGCGCGAGAATGTCGAGATGGCGCGTCTCGTCGGCGCCATTGGCGTCGAGCCTTGCGCGGCGGGCAAGGCCCGCGCGGGAGATCGCCAGCGCCTCGCGGGCGACGTCGCGCAGGCTGCGGGCCGCGATGGAGGCGGCAAGGCCGTGGCTCGGCACCGCGTCGCGCAGCGTCTGTCGCTCATGCGCGGTCCAGCCCTTCACGAGATCCCAGGCCGCGTCGAGCGCGCTTGAATCGTAGAACAGGCCGACGAAGAAGGCCGACAGCGCGGTCATGTGGGCGGGGTCGCCCGCATCGGCGCCGCGCATTTCGAGGAAGCGCTTCAGCCGCACTTCGGGGAAGATGGTCGACAGGTGGTTCGCCCAGTCGGACAGCGTCGCGCGTTCGCCCGGCAACTGCGGCAGGCGACCCTCGAGCAGCGCGCGGAAATCGGCGCCCGACACATCGTGGTAGGTCTCGCCGCGTTTGACGAAATACATCGGCACCTGCAGCGCGTAATCGACATAGCGCTCGAAACCCATGCCGTCCTCGAACGCGAACGGCAGCATGCCGGCGCGCTCGTTGTCGGTGTCGCGCCAGATTTCGGATCGCGCCGACAACAGGCCATTGGGCTCGCCATCGGTGAAGGGCGAATTGGCGAAAAGCGCAGTTGCGAGCGGCTGCAGCGCCAGCGAGACGCGCAGCTTTTTCACCATGTCGGCTTCGGAGGCGAAATCGAGATTCACCTGCACGGTGCAGGTGCGATACATCATGTCGAGGCCGCGCGTGCCGACCTTCGGCATGTAGCCGGTCATGATCTTGTAGCGGCTCTTCGGCATGACGGGTGTCTGCGCGAGCGTCCACAGCGGGCTCATGCCGATCGACATGAAGCCGATGCCGTGCTGCGCCGCGACGGCGTTGGCGGCGGCGAGATGCGCGTCGAGTTCGTCGCGCGTCTGGTGCACGGTTTCGAGCGGCGCGCCGGACAGTTCGAACTGTCCGCCGGGCTCCAGCGAAATGGCGCCGCCGCCGGCCTCGTCGAACAGGCCGATCAGCGCCTCGCCGTCGTGGATCGGCTCCCAACCGGAGGTCGCCTGCATGCCGTCCAGCAGCGCGCGGATGCCGCCCTGCCCGGGCCGCCCCTCATAGGGCACCGGCGCAAGATCGCTGACGTAGAATGGAATCTTCTCGTGTTCGGTGCCGATCCGGAACGTCTCGGGAGCCTTGTTGCCGGCTTCCAGCCAGGCGACGAGCTCGTCACGCGACGCCACGGGCGTCGTATCGGTCACATCGCGGGCCATTTCTTGTTCCTGATATCCTCTACGCGGTCCGCGCGGCGGCCCGTTGGCCTACATAGGCCCGGGCGCGTGACATGACAATGTCTTGACACAGCGGCCCGACCGCCGCGCTCGCGCCGGGGCTGGCGCTCCCGTGCGGGCTCGTCTAATTCTGGCGCGAACAGCCGCGAGAATGCCCGTGTCCCTCTACGATTTCTCCGCTCCGCGCCTCTATCTCGACGCGCCGCTCGGCGCGGGCGCGCAGGTGACGCCCGACCGCGACCAGTCCAACTATTTGTTGAACGTGCTGCGGCTCGGCGATGGCGCCGACATCCTCGCGTTCAATGGCCGCGACGGCGAATGGCGCATGCGGCTGATCGCCCTGTCGCGCAAGGCCGTGGTGCTCGACGCGCAGGAGCAGACGCGCCCGCAGACGACGCCGGCGGACCTTCACTACATCTTCGCGCCGCTGAAACACGCCCGTCTCGACTACATGGTGCAGAAGGCCGTCGAGATGGGCGCGTCGGCGCTCGTTCCGGTGATGACGCGGCGGACGCAGTCGACGCGCGTCAATCTCGATCGCATGCGCGCCAATGTGATCGAAGCCGCCGAGCAATGCGGCGTCCTCTGCCTGCCCCGCGTCGACGACGACGTGAAGTTCGACCGGCTGCTCGCCCAATGGCCGGCGGACCGGCGGCTGATCTTCTGCGACGAGGACGCGCCCGTGAAGGACCCCATCGCCGCCTTGCGCGCCGTTCCGCGCGGACCGCTCGCCGTGATCATCGGCCCGGAGGGCGGCTTCGATCCGCTCGAGCGCGAGGCGCTGCTCAGGCTGCCGCACGTCACCCGGCTGTCGCTCGGGCCCCGCATCCTGCGCGGCGATACGGCGGGCGTGGCCGCGCTGGCGCTCATACAATCTGTGCACGGAGATTGGTCAGCCTGATCGTTCCACGATCCTGCCACGATCTGCCGTCATTGGTGGCACTCCACCTCGCGTGGCAAGCCATGTCGCGCATGGCGGGACTCGAAACAGCGACGAACGGGACAAGATGCAGGCCAAAGCCGCACGTACGTTATCTGGGGGAAGCAGGATCGCCGTGACGCTGCTGGCCGGGCTCGTCGGCTCAGGCGCGGGCGCCAGTGAATTGTTCGAGGGCCGCAAGCCCGTGATCCGTCCCGGAAAGATCCAGACCGCCCCGCCGGTGACGCGTTGCGCCCGTTACGGGGAAGGCTTCGTGCCGGTCGTCGGGTCCGACACCTGCGTCAAGATCGGCGGGCGCCTGCGCATCGATATTGGTGGTGCGCTTGCCGCGCCGGTCTTTTCCGGCGGACCCCGCGACGGGATCAATCCCGCCGCGCATGTCCGCGTCAGCCGCTAGAAGCCGACGGCGATCTTCACGCGATAGTTCGCGCGGTTGAAATTGTCGAGGTCGAACGGACCCGACGCGCCGCGCGCCTTGCCGGCGATCTGCGGCAGGAACACCGCATTGATCATGACATTTTCCCGCGCGGCCCAGGCGATCGTCGGGCCCAGATAGACAGCCTGCCCGTTCACGGAGCCGAAGAACCCCTTGCTCCAGGCCTGCTGCCAGCGCGCCTCCGCGCCCACAAACAGCTTTTCCTTGATGGCTTCATAGGCCAGCGCGGTCGACAGCGATGTGTCGGACGACGTCGACCAGGTCAGGTCGAGCGGATCGCGCGAGCGGCCCGTGGCGAAATTGGCGTTGGCGGCCCAATAGAGGCGATCGGCGACCGGCGCATCGATCTGCAGTTTGAACTCCGCGCCGTAGGCTGGCGCGCGCAGGCCGCTCACTCCGTCGAGGCGCGCCCAGCGCGGTTCGATCGCGAGCGTGACGGCGAAGGGATTGGTCGCGCTGCGCTCGATCACGCGATGGCGAACCTCGAACGAGACGCCGTCGAAGCCATAGGCCGAGCGGTCGTTGAAGTCCGGGCTGTTGCGAAGGCTTGTCCAGGCGCCAAAAAGGGAGGCGGCGAACGACCAGTTCTCGACGAGAGTGGCGGACAGTTCGAGCTTCTGCGAGAGGCCATGATAGCGGCCGGCGGAGATGCCGTAGGCGCCGCTGCTCTCCAGCGCGAGGCCCCGGTCCCCAACCTTGCCGACGTCCGTGCCGCTCGTGAAGCCGAAGATGTCGCCGCCCGGCACATCCGCCGCCTCGGCGACGGTGGCCTCCACGGCGCGGCTTCTGGAGCCGAGGTCGGCAGCCTGCGCGCCCGAAACGATCAGCAGAGCCGCCAACGCAGCGCCGCCCATCCGGCAATCAAGTCGTGAAATCATTGTTCCTGCCCTTCCACGGCAATGTGCGCCAACCCGTCTGGACGGGCGTGTATGATGATTTTTAGCTTTTCGCATAAAACAAATTAGGCCGCAAACGAATCGGTAATGTCTAGTATAAGTTGCATCGAGGCTTGTGCGAGCGTGTTGTTCCCTCTGTCGAGCATCGCATCCGTGGCTCCTTCGGCAAAGCCCTGCCGCATCTCGGGTCAAGCTGACGGTCTCTTGAGCTTGCGCTGCAGCAGGGCGGCCTTTACACGTGATTCATCTCCTGACTGGTCTCTCGCAAAGGCTCGACGACGTGAGTGTCCCTCCCGATCCTGCCGACTTGCTGCCCGCGATCATCGCGGCTGCGCAACGCGCAGGCGAGATCGCGATGGCGTGGTTCCGCCCCGGCGCGCTGACCAGCGCGGGCGTCCAGTCCAAGGAGGGCGGCTCGCCCGTGACCGAGGCCGACCATGCGGTCGACCGCATGCTGCTGGCCGACCTGCACGGGCTCGACCCCAGCGCCGGGTGGCTCTCGGAGGAAACCGCCGACACGCCCGAGCGGCTCGGCAAATCACGCGTCTTCATCGTCGATCCGATCGACGGCACGCGCGGCTTCGTCGCTGGCGATCCGCGCTGGGCGGTCTCGATCGCGCTGGTCGTCGACGGTCTGCCCCGCGTCGGCGTGCTGCACCTGCCCGCGCTCGGCCTCACCTTCAGCGCCCTGGAAGGCGCGGGCGCGTGGCGACAGGACGGCGAGCGCGTGCGCGTGTCCGACGCCGCCTCCCTGTCAGGCGCGCGCGTCGCCGGCGCCGCCCCGCTGGTCGAGCGCTTCGCCCGAACGGGCGTCGACGTGGTGCTGCAACGAAAGGTGCCGTCGCTCGCCTACCGCATCGCCATGGTGGCCAATGGCGACATCGAAGCCGGCTTCGCCTCGACCAATGCGCACGATTGGGATATAGCGGCGGCCGACCTGATCGTGCACGAAGCGGGGGGCTTCCTGATCGACGCGCACGGTCGCCGGCCCGTCTACAATCGCGTGTCGCCGAAACATGGAGTCCTGGCCGCAGCGCCGGAGCGGTTCCGCGAGGATATCGCCGCCCGCTTGCGAAGGATGACCTGAGCGCGACACAGAAGAAATCCGAAGGGCTCGCCAGAAGGCCCCGACAACCCACCTGGAACCGACAATGACCGACACCTCACGCGAATCGAAACAGCTTCTGCACATCGTCTTCGGCGGCGAACTCGAGAGCCTCGACGGCGCCGTCTTCAAGGATCCGGCGAAGATCGACATCGTCGGCATCTTCCCGAACTACGCCTCGGCGCATGCGGCCTGGAAGTCCAAGGCGCAGTCGACCGTGGATAACGCCCAGATGCGCTACTTCGTCGTGCATCTGCATCGCTTCCTCGATCCCACCTGAGCGGCGCGTGACGCAGCTCCCTCGCCGGCACAGCGTCGAAACGGCGCGGCTTGCCAGCTCCGGCAGGGCTTCGTGATGATCAGAAAGAATGCCCTCCTGAGGGCCTACGGCAGCGCGACGGCGATGTTCGCGCCGCTCGGCCCTGCCGTGCTCAACTGGCGCAAGCGACGCGGCAAGGAAGATGCGCGCCGTCTGCGCGAGCGTCTCGGCATTGCCGGCGCGCCGCGTCCGCAGGGGCCGCTCGCCTGGCTGCACGGCGCCAGCGTCGGCGAAGGCCTGGCGCTGCTGCCGCTCGTCGAGAAGCTGCGGGCGCGCGGCTTTCATGTGCTGGTCACCACCGGCACGGTGAGTTCGGCGCAGGTGCTGGCCGGCCGTCTGCCCGGCGGGGCGATCCATCAATACATTCCGCTCGACGCGGCGCGCTACATGCGGCGCTTTCTCGATCACTGGCGGCCTGACCTCGTCATGCTGGCGGAATCGGAATTGTGGCCGAACCTCATCATGGAGGTGAAGCTGCGCAACCTGCCGCTGGTGCTCGTCAATGCGCGCCTGTCCGAGCGATCCTTCCAGCGCTGGCAGCGCCTGCCCGGCTTCATCTCGGCCCTGCTCGGGGGCATCGACCTCTGCCTCGCGCAATCGCGCGACGATGCGGCTCGTCTGATGATGCTCGGCGCGCCGCGTGTTCAGGTCGCCGGCAACCTGAAATTCGATGTGCCGGCGCCGCCCGTCAACGCCGACAAGCTCGCCGACCTGTCCGCCATGGTCGGCCCCCGCCCGGTGTGGGTCGCGGCTTCGACACATGCCGGCGAGGAAGAGATTGCGCTGTCGGTCCATCGGCATCTGCTGAAGAAATTCCCCAACCTGCTGACCATCATCGTGCCGCGCCACGCGCAACGCGGCGCCGACATCGCCACGCTGGCGATCGCCAACGGCCTCGCGACGGGCCTGCGCTCGCGCGGCGATCAACCCGGCTCCTTCACGGGCGTCTACATCGCCGACACGATGGGCGAACTCGGGCTGTTCTATCGCGTCGCGAGCATCGTTTACCTGGGCAAGTCAATGGTCGCGCAGGGCGGACAGAACCCGATCGAGCCTGCAAAGCTCGGCGCCGCGATCCTGCACGGGCCGCATGTCGCGAATTTTCAGGAGGTCTATCGGACGCTCGACGACGCGCGCGGCGCCATCGAGGTCGGCGACGCCGACACGCTGGCGCGCACGCTGTCGCTCTTGCTGTCCGACACGGCCCTGCTGCGCAAGACGGCGCGCGCCGCAGCGGAAGCCGTCGATGGCCTCGGCGGCGCGACGTCCAACACGCTGTCCGCCCTCGAGCCCTGGTTCATGCATCTGCGACTGGAGCAGCGCTGATGCGCGCCCCCGCTTTCTGGCAGCGGGGGACGCCGGGCGCATGGGCGCGTCTGCTACAACCGCTGTCGATGATCTACGGCGCGATTTCCGGGCGCCGCATGGCGCGCCCGGGCGTGCACGCGACGGCGCCAATTCTGTGCATCGGGAATTTCACCGCCGGCGGCGCCGGCAAGACGCCAGCGGCGCTCGCCATTGCGCGCATCCTGCGCGACATGGGCGAAGCGCCGGCGTTTCTCTCGCGCGGGTTCGGCGGCGGCCTGTCGAGCGACGAGCCGCTGCAGGTCGATCCGTCGCTGCATGAGGCCGCCGATGTCGGCGACGAACCGCTGCTGCTGGCGCGCCGCGCGCCGGCTTTCATCTGCACCGACCGTGTCGCCGGCGCCGAGGCCGCGGCGCGCGCCGGCGCCAGCATCGTGGTGATGGACGACGGCTTGCAGAACCCTTCGCTCCACAAGGATCTCGCGCTCGCGCTTGTCGATGGCGTGACCGGCATCGGCAACGGCCTGTGCCTGCCGGCAGGGCCGCTGCGCGCGCCGATGAGTGCGCAATGGCCGCGCACCGACGCGGTCGTGATCGTCGGCGCAGGCGCCGCCGGCGCACGCGTCGCCGAGATGGCGCTGAGCATGGGACGTGACGCGCTGCACGCGGAACTCGCGCCCGTCGACGGCGAGCGACTGCGCGGGCGGCGCGTCTTTGCTTTTGCAGGCATCGGGCGGCCGGAAAAATTTTTCGAAACGCTGCGCGGCTGTGGCGCGGAGCTCGTCGGCGTGCGCGCCTTCGACGATCATCAGATCTTCGAGCCCGAGGACCTGAGGCTGCTCGCCGCAGACGCGAAGGCAGCGCGCGCCGAGGTTCTTGTCACGACCGAGAAAGACGCCACCCGGATCGCGCCCGGCGCCCTGCCCGGGCTCGACGTGCTGAAGGTCGAAATGAAATTCGCCGATGAAGCGGCGCTGCGCGCGCTGCTCAGGCGCCTGAGGCGCGGATGACACCAAGCCGCTTCAGCTTGGCTTCGGGCGAGGCGTAGGCCTCCTGCCGGTCGACATCCCAATAGCGCAGATCGTCCACCGGGATCGGTTCGCCCGTCACCGCGCAACGGACGAAGGAGCCGGGACGCAGCACGCGAAAATCGCCGTCGAGGAACTCGATCTGGGCTTCGCCAGCCGGCATGGGGCGTCGTTCGAAACGGTTCATGGGCCTGTCGCCTGCTCCCTCGTGTTGTGCGTCACCATCGTCGTGCATAGCCCGAAAGCGGCTTTCGCGCCATGCAAAAAGCCGTTCAGGGCAGCCCCGGTTCCCTCTCGCGGACGGGTTCATCGCTCGGCTCGACGAGCGGCGCGGAGCCGGTCGGCAGCCGCACCACCGTCACGGTGCAGGGCGCTTCCGCCACCACCTGCGACGACACGCTGCCCAGATAGCGCCGCAGGTTCGAACTTGCCCGTGCGCAGATCAGGATCTGGTCGACGTTGTTGCTCTTGGCGAAGTCGATCAGCGCCGCCGCAGGGTCCGGATTTTCGAGCACATGGAACGTCACCTCGCCGGTCGAAAGGCCGAGCGGGCGCGCCCATTCCTTCAGTTCGACGAGACGCGTGACGTGGATGTTGCGGCCCTCCGCATCGCGCGAATAATTCAGCCCGACGCGATTGAGCTTCAACACATTGATGCAGGCGAGCCGCGCGCCGGGCACGAAATGCAGCACGCGCGCGGCCTCCTTGCGGAGCGCTTCCGCCAGCTGTTCCATGCCTTCGCTGAGATCGACGGCGGCCATCACGATGGGCGCGGCGTTGGTCGGCGCCTCCATCACCGCGCGCGGCTGTTCGACATCCGTCGCCGCCGAGCGGAACCGCCGCCGCATCGTCGTCACGAAGCCTGCGCGCTCCATGCGCTGAGCGCGTTCGGTGAGGCGCACCTCGTCGGGATGCTGGAGATCGAAAAGCAGCTGCGCCGCAGTCGGATAACGCCGCGCGGGATCGGGCTCGAGGCAGCGCAGGATGATCTCCTGCAGCCACGGCGGAACATCGGGATTGAGCTGGCGCGGCGGCACGGGATCGCGCCACAGCCGCGCGCGCAGCGCCCGGTTGAATTTCGGAATGCCCCACGGCCGCACCTTGGTGGCGAAGTGGTAGAGCAGCACGCCGAGCGAGAAGATGTCGGAGCGCGGATCGGTGCGGTTGCGCAGCACCTGCTCGGGCGAGATGTAGGGGCCGGTGCCCATCGGCACGTGGAATTCTTCTTCGAGCAGGTCCGGCAGCAGCAGATGCCGCGACAGTCCGAAATCGATCAACGCCGCCTCGCCGCTTTCGCGGATCATGATGTTGGATGGCTTGATGTCGAGATGCAGCACGTTCTGGCGGTGCAGATCGACCAGCGCCGCAGCAATCTTCGCGCCGATCTGCGCGACGCGCGCGGGC
>JAQGKM010000166.1 GCA_028290125.1 Hyphomicrobiales bacterium
ATCACGACGCCCGCGATCATGAACGGCAGTAGGTAATGCAGGGAGAAGAAGCGGTTCAGCGTCGGGTTGTCGACCGAATAGCCGCCCCACAGCCAGATCGTGATGGAATCGCCCACCAGCGGAATGGCCGAGAAGAGGTTGGTGATGACCGTCGCGCCCCAGAAGGACATCTGGCCCCACGGCAGCACGTAGCCCATGAAGGCGGTCGCCATCATCAGCAGGAAGATGATCACGCCGAGGATCCAGAGCACTTCGCGCGGCGCCTTGTAGGAGCCGTAATAGAGGCCGCGAAGCATGTGGATGTAGACGGCGACGAAGAACATCGAGGCGCCGTTGGCGTGGGTGTAGCGCAGGAACCAGCCCCAGTTCACGTCGCGCATGATGTGCTCGACGGAGTTGAAGGCGAAATCGACATGCGCCGTGTAGTGCATCGCCAGCACGACGCCGGTGATGATCTGGACGCCGAGCATCAGCGAAAGAATGCCGCCGAAGGTCCAGAAGTAGTTCAGGTTCTTCGGCGTCGGATAGGCGACGAAGGAGCTGTGGATGAGGCCCATGATCGGCAGCCGGCTCTCGAACCAGCGGCCAACGGCGCTCTTGGGGACATATGTTGAGGGTCCGCTCATGTCAGTCACTCTGTTCTGAATGTCTCAATCGCTAGCGCGGAAAGCGCAAAAACCCGGGCGCGGGCCCGGGTTCTGAGGAATCAGCCGATCTTCACCTTGGTGTCGGCGACGAACTGGTACTGCGGCACTTCGAGGTTGCGCGGAGCCGGACCCTTGCGGATGCGTCCCGACGTGTCGTAGTGCGATCCATGGCACGGGCAGAACCAGCCCTCGTAATCGCCCTGGTGGCCGAGCGGCACGCAACCCAGATGGGTGCAGACGCCGACGACGATCAGCCATTCCGGCTTCTTGACGCGCTCGGCGTCCGTCTGCGGATCGGGCAGCTGCGCGACCGGGGTCGCGACGGCGTCCTGAATTTCCTTAGCCGTGCGATGGCGCACGAACACCGGCTTGCCGCGCCACTTCACGGTCATGATGCCGCCCTCGGGAAGCGAGCCCATGTCGACCTCGGTCGACGCGAGCGCCAGCGTCGAGGCGTCCGGATTCATCTGGCTGATCAGGGGCCAGACGATGGCGCCTGCGCCCACCGCTCCGGCCGCGCCGGTCGCGATATAAAGAAAGTCCCTACGGGTCGGCTCGACCGTCGTTGCTTCTGCCACGATAAACCCCCAAATCCTTCTCGTCTCGGGCCCGCCGCGGAGTCGCGCGGTTCGCACGACATCCAGGCGGAGGGCGCCCGGGGCCGGCCACGCCGGTCGCCCGGTCGAATTACGGCTGGCGCCCCTTCGCCGCAATGCGACCCATCGCCACCGCAGCCGTGCAAAGACGGCCCCGGAAGCTGGAGCCTGCTGCTGGGCGGGCGTTGTTTCGCACCCTTCTCGGCGCTTGTCCATAGTAACGCTGTCGTGACATCGTCTGATCCAGAAGACAGTGCAGAAGACGTCACACATCGGTCGGCCGGCGCGCGCGGCCGCCGCCCCGAAGGCCCGGAATCCCTGACGCTATGTCACTTACGCCCGACGACGATCCGGCCGCGCAGGCGAGGCGCCTGACGCTGGCGCTTTTCCAGCCGGACATTCCGCAGAACGCCGGGACCATGCTGCGCGCCTGCGCCTGCCTCGGTGTCGGCGCGGCGATCATCGAGCCGGCCGGGTTTCCGATTTCCGACAGGCATTTCCGACGGTCCGGGATGGATTACCTCGACCAGGTCGAGATCGAGCGCCATATGTCCTTCTCGACCTTCGAGGCCTGGCGCGCGCAGGCCGGCCGCCGACTCGTCCTGCTGACGACCACGGGGGCGACGCCTTATACGGACTTTGCCTTCGCGCCCGGCGACGTGTTGATGGTCGGCCGCGAATCAGCGGGCGTCCCGGCGCAGGTGCACGAAGCCGCCGACGCGCGAATCATCATCCCGATGCGGACGGGATTGCGCTCGCTCAATGTCGCGGTGGCGGCCGCCATGGCAATGGGTGAAGCGTTGCGACAATTGAGGAATACGGCATGCCAGGCATGAATGAGTCGCTGATCGAATCGCGCAAGGCGCAGGCCCGCGCCTGGTTCGAAAATCTGCAGGACCAGATCATCGCCGCGTTCGAGGCTCTCGAGGACGATTGTCACGGGCCATTCAACGACGACGCCCCGATCACGCCCGGCCGTTTCGAGCGCAAGCCGTGGACGCGCGAGAATCACGATGGCGCGCCCGGCGGCGGCGGTCGCATGGGCATCCTTCACGGCCGTTTTTTCGAGAAGGCCGGCATCCACACCTCGACCGTCCACGGCACCTTTGCGCCGGAATTCGCCAAGCAGATTCCGGGCGCCGATGAAGACCCGCGCTTCTGGGCGTCGGGCATTTCGCTGATCGCCCATCCGTGGAATCCGAATGCGCCGACGGTGCACATGAACACGCGCTTCGTCGTCACGTCGAAGGCGTGGTTCGGCGGCGGCGGCGACCTCACGCCGGTGCTGATGAAGCGCCGCACGCAGGAAGATCGCGACACGCTGGACTTTCACGCCGCCTTCGAGGGCGCCTGCAGCCGTCACGCCGTTGCCGACTATCCGAAATACAAGGCGTGGTGCGACGAGTATTTCTGGCTGAAGCACCGCAACGAACCGCGCGGCGTCGGCGGCATCTTCTATGATTATCTGAATTCCGCGGGCGATGCCGACAACAGCGGCTGGGAGGCGGATTTCGCTTTCACGCGCGACGTCGGGACGAGCTTCCTCGACGTCTATCCGCAGATCGCGCGGCGCAACATGGGCCTCGGCTGGACTCCGGCGCAACGCGACGAACAGCTGACCCGCCGCGGGCGCTACGTGGAGTTCAACCTGCTGTACGACCGCGGCACCATCTTCGGATTGAAGACGGGCGGCAATGTCGATTCCATCCTGTCGTCCATGCCGCCGCTGGTGCGGTGGCCGTGAGCCGCTAGCCGGGGCTGAACGTCCAGAGCTTGTTGCCGAGAAAGCTCCAGAACTGGACGAGGCCGGTGGTCACCAGCTGGGCCGGCAGATAGGGCGCGCCGAGCTTGTTGACGAACAGCAGCATCAACGCCCACGTCATCAGAAATCCGACGCCCGCGACCAATGCGAACCGCCAGACGGCCTCGCTGTGGGCGCGGTCGCTGATGAACGTGTGCCGGCGGTTCAGCAAGTAGGACGTCACGCCGCCAAACAGGTAGCCGACCAGCGTCGCTTTGACCGGCGACCAGCCGAAGAGTTCGACAAGCGTCACCAGCGCGCCGTAATGGGCGACCACGGCGAAGAGGCCGACGAGCACGAAGGCGGACATCTGGCGGGTGAGGGACATGCGCTCGTCCTAACCTGTAGCCTTGCT
>JAQGKM010000193.1 GCA_028290125.1 Hyphomicrobiales bacterium
CGGATTCGAAAATATCTCCGAGTTCAAGCGCCATGCGTCCGAGCGCCACCAGCGAGTCCGCCAGCGCCGAGACGTCGCGCGCGGGTGCGCCGCGGTAGCCCGCCAGCAGTGCGCTCGCCCTTGTACGGGCGATCGTCGCCAGAGCGCGTTCGCGTTCGAGATATGGCGGCGCCAAGGCGACATCCTTGAACAGCTCCAACCACACGCCGCCCAGCCCCACAATGACGACGCAACCCATCTCCGGGTCGCGCTGGATGCCGACGAGCATCTCGACGCCATCCTTCACCTGCGGCGCAACGAGATAACCCTCGAGAGCGGCGGGCAGCTTCGCGCAGATCTCCTGAAATTTGCGCCCGGCGGCCAGGACGCTCGCGGCGTCGCGCAGATCGAGCGCGACGAGGCCGGCGTCGCTTTTGTGCGGTACGGCCGCGGACACGGCCTTGAGCACCACAGGGTAGCCCATATGTTCGGCGGCCTGCGCGGCTTGTTCAGGTGAAGACGTCACCACCTCGGCCAGGAGTGGAATTCCGTAATCCGCGAGGAGCGCCTTGGAGTCGACTTCACTCAACGCCACCGGACCCGCGAGATCGCGCGCATAGGCGAGCCACTTCTTGCGCAGGTCCTCGCGGACGCCCGATGGCGGCTCGGCGACGCCTCGCTGGTGCGCATCCAGAGCCACCTTCGCGAGCGTGCGAAGCGTTTTCGAAACATCACGTAGCCACGGCAGATGAGAGAGCCTGCTCCGAAGCTCGCGCATGTAGGGCGTTTCCCGGAACGTCAGCGGTGAAAACACCACCACGGGCTTCGTCGCTTCCTCGGCGACAAAGGCGTCGAGTGCTAGAAAGTTCTGGACCTTTCTCTCGATGCCGGCATCGCGGGGCAACTCTTCCGCAATGAGAACGGCGTCCACTCCCGGATCGTCATGCAAGGCTCTGATCGACGCGATGTACGCGTCTGTCGGCAAGGTGCGCTTCGTGTCGAACGGATTCGAGACATCCGCATCTGCAATCGCCTGAAGGATCGACGCCCTGCTCAAATCCTGCAGATCCGGAAGCGACAGCCCGTAATGTTCCGCGCGCGCGGTGACGATCGACTTGAACGCCCCGGAATTGGTCATCACCGCCAGCCGTCGGCCTGCCGGTCGGCCCACAACGGAGAGCATGCTTGCGGCTTCGACTGCATCTTCCAGGTTGTCGACACGGATGACGCCGGCATCGCCGGCCAGTGCGTCGAAGGCCTCCAGACTTCCGGTCAGCGCGCCGGTATGCGCCAGGGCCGCCTCGCGGGCGGCCTCGTTGCCGCCTGCCTTCAGGACCACCACGTGTTTGCCGCTCGCCGTCGCATGCCGCGCAGCGGCAAGGAAAGCGCCGGCATCGACCACGGATTCGATGTAGCAGCAGATGACGCGGATCTTCGGATCACCCGCGAGGTGATCGATATAATCCGCGAACGTCAGTCCGGTCTGGTTTCCGCAGGATACGATGTAGCCGATCCCGAGTCCGGCATCGAGCAACCCGCGACTGAACGTCTGGGCAAGCGCGCCGCTTTGACAGAGTACGGCCACCGGTCCTTCGGTCAGAGGCTCGAGATGCTCATCCGGGATCGTCGTGAAACGAGCAGCGCCAACCGCCAGGCCCATGCAGTTCGGGCCCGCGGCGGCAATCCCATATTGCTCCAGAACGCTCTTCAGCCGCGTGGCCCGCACGCGCCCTTCATCATCACCGCCTTCGCCGAAGCCTGCCGCGAACAGGCTGGCGCTGCGCGCGCCAAGCGCCCCACCCTCCTCGAGCGCACGGATCATCTGCTCATTGGGAAGAAAGATTGCGAGATGATCCGGCGCTTCGGGCAGATCGGAGATCGAAGCGAAACAGGGCAGCCCCCAGAGCTCCTTGCGGTTCGGGTTGACCGGGAAGATTCTTCCCGGATACCCGAACCGCACGAGATTCTGGTGGACGCGATCGGACCAGTTGCGGTCCGAGGCGCCCACCAGCACGACATTTCGGGGCGCCATCAGCGCCGCCATGTTCAACGACAATCTCGACACGACGAATCGCCCTTTCAGTCTTGCTTCGGGCGCTCATACGGGCCGAGACCGGGGCGATAGGATTTCTGGTCGAGAAATTCTTTCATGCCGACGCGATCGGCGATCTCCTTGTCGGCCTTCTGCAGCGAGTCCTGCTTGCTGCCGAGGTAATCGCGGGCCTCGACTGGTCCCATGCGACGCACGGCCTTCACGGCTTCGCGCGTGTATCGGACGACGCCCGGGTTGAGCTTCGTCAGCTTCCTTGCGAGTTCGAGAGTCCTCTCGCGAAGCTGATCCTTCGGCACCGAGAAGTTGATCAGGCCAATCTCTTCGGCACGCTTGCCGGTGAAGGGCTCGCCCGTGACCGCATAGTACAGGGCGTGCCGGGGCAGCATCGTGTCGGTCAGATTCCAGCTGACCAGACCGCCCGGGATGATGCCCCAATTGACTTCCGAAAGCCCGAAGACTGCATCGTCTGCGGCGATCGCAAAGTCGCATGCGCAGAGCTGCGTGAACGCTCCGCCAAAACAATAGCCGTTGACCATTGCAATCGTCGGCTTCGAGTAGCGCGACAGCATTTCCCAACGCCAGTGATGGCTGGCGGTGTTGGAGCGCTTGCGCTCGGCAGGATTATTGTAAGTTTCCCGAAAATAGAGCTTGAGATCCTGTCCCGCGCACCATGCTTCTCCTTCGCCGGTGAGCACGAGAACCTTCGTTTCGGAATCGTCGGCCAAGCGGATCAGCGCGTCTTCCATATCGTAATGGAGCGCCGGGCTCATGGCGTTGCGCTTGTCCGGCCGATTCAGAGAAACGAAAGTAATGCCATCTTCCGTGTGGATTTTGATGTTCTCGTACTCTTTGTCCATAAGCGCTTCTCCCTGTCGGTTCGCAGATTTTCATCTCCTGCTTCTTGAGATGGTATCTGGATCGGCAGCGCTTATTAGTGTGAGTCTCGGAAAGACATTATTGCAGCCTCGCAATTGTGCATTGCACCAAGGCCTTCGTGAAATCGGAGACAAGCAAAAGGCCGGCATCAGAACGACGGGCGACGCACACTCGCGAACGAGTGCACGTACATCCGCGATGTCCGCAAAGCGAACCGTCGTCGATCTGAAAATCGCGGGCGCGTCGCAGTCGACCTGAAAGGGCTCTTGCGCAGCGCGTGGTGGCTCTAACGCCGAGGTGGTATCTGCAAGAAGTCTTTCACCTGGGCGTCGTTGAGCGGCGCCGGCAGATATTTGAACTCGACGGCGCTTTGCATCACGCCCTTGAGATCCGACACCACATCCGGATTGATGCCTTGCTTCGTGACGAACTCGTCCATGGTCCGCTTTGCGACCGGCACCGGAACCGACGACCAGTCCGCGTAGGCCTTCACGCCCTCGGGCGTCGAGTACATCCAGTCGATAGTCTCGCGATAGGCGTCCATATAACGCTTGATGACATCGCTGCGCTTGGCCAGCACGTCCGCATGAGCGAGGATGACGCGCGACGTTTGCCCGGCCAGCGCGGGAACGTCCGACGCGCGCCAGAGCAGGCGGATCTTCTTGTCCTCGAGCGCTTCGACCGCGAAGGGCGCGCCGGACCAGCCGACGTCGATCTGTCCGCTCATGACCTGCGTGAAAGTCGCGGGTCCCGTGCCGGTGGCGGCAGGGCTGAAGGACACGCCGAGATGCTTCTGCATCTGCAGGACGACATTGTGCGCCGACGATCCGTTGGTCGAATATGCGACCGTTTTTCCTGCTGCCTCCTTCGGCTGTCGGATCGGGGAGTCGGCGCGCACATACCAGAACAGGTTCGAGTCGCCCGTGAAGCTCGACGCGATGACACGAATGGGCGCTCCCTTGGCGTAAGCGCCCAGCGCCCCGAGAAGGCCAGTGGCGACGCCAAGATCGGAGCTTCCGGCGATGACGGCCTGTTGCGTCTCCCCGCTGCCAGCCGTGTAGAAAATTTCGA
>JAQGKM010000200.1 GCA_028290125.1 Hyphomicrobiales bacterium
AGTTTTTCGAAAAAATGCGTTTCCATTGGCCATGCCGAAAGGCTCGCGACGGACATGCGCAGATGCCCGCGCGACAGCGCACCGATGCGCGATTCAGAATCCGTGCCGATCACGGCAGGCAGGCGCGCTGCTTCGCAGAGATGGGCGATCTTCATCGATTCAGTAAAGCCCGAGCGACGCAGCTTGATGCTGACCGCGCCGACCGCTCCCGCCTCGATATGCTGCTGCACGCTGGTGAGAGAGGTGCAGAACTCGTCGCCGAGAAGTGCGATCGGCAAATGCTCGGCCATGCTGCGCATGCGCGTCAGGCTGCTGAAGATGCACGGGTCCTCGATGAACGAGACATTGTGCTCGGCAAGCTGCGGCAGGATGGTCCGCGCCTCGGTTTCGTTATAGGCGCCATTGGAATCGACGTAGATGAGCGGCTTGTCGCCAATGCGCTGGCGCACCGCTGCGACCGTCGACACGTCGTCGCGCGAGCGGCGCCAGGCCTTGAGCTTGACGCCCTGATACCCGCGCTCGACCATGTCGACCGATTCCTTTGTCATTGTTTCGGCGGTATTGCCGTGCGCCACCCACGTCAGCGGAATGGGCTGTTCCGGGCCGCCGCCGAGGAGCCGCCAGACGGGTTGATCGAGAAGCTTCCCGCGCAGGTCCCACAAGGCTACGTCGATGAGCGCCTTGGCGGTTTGGCAGCCCTTGAATCGGTCGAGGGACGCAAGCGCCGCGGCGTGATGCAGCGGATCAGCGCCGACAAGCTTTGGCTTAAGAAGTGACGTGAGCAAATAGACGAGGCTCTGCGCGTCCTCGCCGGAGAATTCCGGCCGGCAGACCGATTCTGCGATTCCCTCGACGCCGTTGGCGCAGACGAGGCGGAGCAGGACATATTCTGCGCTGTCCTGCGTGACGGACTTGAATGTGATCGGCTTCTTGTAGGGCAGGCGGAGTCGGTGAGCGAGGATGTCCGTAATCCTGAACTCCGACCGCCCGGACGCCTGCGTCATATTCCTCTCCCCGAACCATTTCTTGCGGCCAGTCTAGTCGAGGCGAGGAGAGCGCTGAAACTCTCGTTTCGGATAACTGATATATGATCTGGAAATTTCTGGAGGCGCTGTCCCCATGCCATGCTGATGAAAATTGGGGAGGAAACTTATGAGGCTGCTCTCGATGGCGGCGTGTGTCGCTTGTTTCGCGCCGACCTTGGCGCCTGCCGCCGACGTCACGTTTCGCGACAAGACGATCACGATGCTCATTGCGTTCGAGGCCGGTGGTCCCTACGACCTTTACGGTCGGCTGCTGGCGCGCCACCTCGGCGCAAACCTGCCGGGCGCGCCAAACGTGATCTCGCAGAACATGGCCGGCGCAGGCGGCGTCATCGGCATGAACTACCTTTACAATGTTGCGCCGCGGGACGGCACGACGATTGGCGTGGTGTCGCAGACAGTCGCGATTGGACAGCTCTTGGGCGTTGTTCCGGGCCTGAAGTATGACGTCCGCGAAATCAACTGGCTTGGACGGCTCAACTCGAATGTCGAGATCCAGCAATCGATCCGCAAGTCGGGTTTCACGTCGTTTGACGTCGCCCGCGAAAGAGAGGTCGTCGTCGCAGGGACCGGACCGACATCGTCGTCGAACATCTTCCCACGGCTTTTGAACGAGACGATTGGAACGAAATTCAAGGTTGTCACCGGATACCAAGGTCCTAATTCCGCTCAACTCGCGCTCGAACGAGGAGAGGTTGCGGCGATCGTCAAACCATGGTCATCGATCAAGGCGACCGACGGGGACAGGCTCAAGAGCGGCGACGTGATGCTCAACATGCAATATACGACGACGCGGCATCCTGAGTTGCCGGACGTTCCTTCAGTGGTCGACGTCGCCAGGACGCCCGAACAGCGGCAGATGTTCGGGCTTCTCGCAAGCGGCAGCACGCTGGGGACATCCGTGGCTGCGCCACCGAACGTCGACAAGACGGTGGTCGCCACCCTGCGCGCCGGCGTGGCTGCCGCGCTGGCGAGTTCCGACCTGCAGGCCGAAGCCGCGAAGGCGAAAATGGACATCGATCCGCTGGGCGGCGAGGCCGTGCAGAAGCTGATCGCCGAGACATTCGCCACACCGAAGGAGACGGTCGAAGATGCGCGTAAATTCGTCGAGCGCCTCGCGCGTTGACGGGGGCGTCGACTTTCAGGCTTCCCGCGCCGCGGCGCTCCGCAGTTTGTATTTTTCAACCTTGCCGGTGGGCAGTTTCGGAAGTGAGTTGACGAAGATAATCTCCTTTGGCGCCTTGTATGGCGCAATGCGCGACCTGCAATGCGCGATTAGGCCAGCTTCGTTTTCGCGTGCGCCGGGTTGCGAGACAATGAAGGCGACGACCCGTTCGCCCCAGCGCTCGTCGGGACGCCCGATCACGGCGGCCTCAAGCACGTCCTGGTGTGACACAAGCGCATTTTCAACTTCGACCGAATAGATGTTCTCGCCGCCGGACACGATCATGTCCTTCAGCCGATCGACGACGAAGACAAATCCTTCTTCGTCCATCTCGCCGATGTCGCCTGTGTGCAGAAATCCGTCTCGGAGAGCGGCCTGCGTCGCGACGTGATTGTTCCAGTAGCCGCGCATCAGTCCATCGCTGCGCATCGTGATCTCACCGGCCTCACCAGGCGCGCATTCGCCACCATCTGGTCGCAGAATGCGCACCTCGCACCCCACCATCGGCTGGCCCGCGGAGCGTAGACGACGAACCTGTTCGGGCGGTCCGTCGAGCACATGCTGGTGCGGCTGCAGAATTGTGCCTGGTCCGCCCGATTCCGTCATGCCGTAGACCTGCGAGAAAATTGGTCCGAATGCGTTGATGGCGCGCCGCAAGATCTTTTCCGGCATAGGCGCGGCGGAGTAATAGATTTTGCGCAGGTCCGGAAGATGTAGCGATGGTTCCGGTTGCGCGTCGAGAAGATCGTTCAGCATCGTCGGTGCGAGCAACGTCTCTGTTACCTTCCAGCTTTTCAGGCTGCTCAGGAATTCGGCCGTCCGATAGGCCCGGTGCAGAATGACGGGGCAACCGTGAAGGCTGCGCGTCAGGCAATTGTTTCGCGCACCGATATGATACAGCGGCATGGCGACGGCGACGCGGTCCGTCGGCCGAACACCCATTTCGATGGCTGAAATCCTGGCGGCGGCAAGTTGCGCGCCATGGCCGATCATGACGCCCTTGGGTCGTCCCGTCGTGCCGCTTGTGTAAATGAGATAAGCGATCGCATCGGGTGCCCGGACCGGCTCGATATACGCCGCGCTTTCCGTCGCAAGCAACGCGTCAAACGCCCCATCAGGGCCTTCTGCATCGAAAGCGATGACAATTGACGAAGCGGCCAGATCCGGCGGCAAAAGATTCATGAACTGCGCTTCAATTAAAACGGCCTTCGGTTGGCTGTCGCCAATGATATGCGCCACTTCGGGTGCGGACAGCCGAAAATTCATCGGCACCGTCGTCCACCCGCCGATTTCACCAGCAGCGAAGGCGATGAGATATTCTGGCCTGTTCTGCGAAAAGATGGCGACGCGATCATGTGGTCCGACGCCGCGACGGCGCAGAGCGCGAATGAGCTGGAACGCCTTTCCCGCGACCTCCGAATGCGTGAGGACGGCACCTTCGAAAATGATGGCGGGCGCTTGGCCGCGCAATCTCAGGTTTCGTGTGACGATCAGGCCAAGCATTTTTTAATTGACCCCTTGATCACTTCGGCTGCGAACCTGACTTCTGCCAACGGACGCGACTGTGTTTCAAACCGAGATTAGCCAGCATGGCTGCGAGGCGGATCGGTGCGCCGATCCCTTCGACGACCGGCACGCCAAGCTCCGCGCTGAGCCAATCGGGCTTCATCTGAACGGGACATTGGGTGATGCCTTGCGGAATGATCACCTGAGCGCCGTCTTCGTCGATCAGCGCCCGTGCCGCCGCGAGAAAGGAGTCGATCATCTGGTTCTTGTTGGCGGCGATATGCTGGACGTAAAAGCCGCTCGCACGGCGTCCCGCGATCCAGTCCTCCATGCCGTAGGCGCGTGTTTGCGCGCGGTGCCGCGCGATGGCCGCCTGGTGATAGCAGACGATGCCGAAGCGGTCGCCGAGTTGCGCGGCGACATGCAGCGTCGCCTGCAAGGGGCCAATCACAGGAATGTCGACCGCCGAGCGTCCACCGTCGACGCCGAGATCAAGCATGCCGAGCGGCACCACCGCGTCATAGCCCTCACGCTCTGCCGTGCGGAACGCTTCATGAAAGATGGGCGATGCGCCCTCAATCTCCGCCGGCGTCAGTCCGTCGAAGGGCCGAGCCGGAACCCTGATGATTCCGACCTCGACGCCCGGGCCCGAATAATCGAGCGCCGTGCGTGCGCGTAACTGGAACTGCTCTTCGGGATAATCGCCGATGACGAATGCGACCCTTGCCATATGCCCTCCCTTTGGTCCGTAGACCTTATTTTTCTGTTTTGTAGGCGCCGAGCCCCGGACGATAGGTTTTGTCGTCGAGGAATTGCTCCATCGCTTTCTGCCGTCCGTTGGACGGGTCCGCATAACGCATCTCGGCGAGCTTGGCGCCGAGATAGTCGAAGGCCTGAAAGTAGTCCATCCTGCGCACACTCCGCATGGCGTGCTTGATCGCACGCAAAGTATGCGGATTTTTCGCCATAAGGGTTTTGGCGAGCTTGATCGTTTCCTCGCGGAGGGCGTCGGCGGGCACGGCCTTGTTGACCAGTTTGAGTTCCGCCGCGCGTTTGCCGTCGAAGGCCTCTCCGGTCGACGCGTAGTAGAGCGCATCGCGGAAATCCATTGAGTCGACCAGCGCCTTGGCGACGATGCCGCCTGGAATCATCCCCCAATTGACTTCGGACAAGCCGAAGGTCGCAGTTTCGGCCGCGATGGCAAAGTCGCAAGACGTCAGTTGCGTGAAGGCTCCGCCGAAGCAAAACCCGTTGACCATCGCGATGGTGGGCTTGTCATAGCCCTGCAAGCGAAGACTTCGCCATCGTTCCGACGTCTCGCGCAGGCGCTTCGCGTTTTTCGGGTTGTCGACGCCCTCGCGAAAGAAGGCTTTCAAGTCCTGGCCCGCACACCAGCTGTCGCCCTTGCCGGTCAGCACGATGACTTTCGCAGCGTCGTCCGCCTCGATATCCGCCAAAAGCCAGTCCATCTCCTCGTGTAATCGGGGAGACATGGCGTTCTTCTTTTCGGGCCTGTTGAGCGCGATCCAGGCAATCCCGTCTTCAATATCGAGAGTGATGGCGGAGAGGTCTGTCCGTTGCATGTCTGCCTCTGCTCATAAGGTCAGCAAGCATCGCCCGGTAGATGACATTAGACCAATCGATTTCCGGTATGATAGTTATAGGCAACAACGATAACAGGAGGAGGCGCATGACGCCGAGGTTCGACCTCAACCTTTTGCTTCTGTTCGACGCCATCATGGCGGAGCGAAACCTGACGCGGGCGGGGCAGCGACTTGGGTTGTCACAGCCGGCGGTCAGCGCCGCGGTGGCGCGCCTTCGCGATCTTTTGTGCGACCCACTCTTCGTTCGCACCAGTCACGGCGTCACGCCCACCGCCAAGGCCAACCGCATCGCCAAACCGCTCAGCGAAGCGCTTCGCGCCATTCTCGAGCTCACGAGCGACGAGTTGAATTTCGACCCGGCGACCAGCTCCCGTATCTTCACCATCATGATGCCCGATGTGGGTGAGCTGAACATCCTTCCGCGTTTGCTGTCGCGCATCCAGCGACTGCCGTCAGACATCTCGATCAGCGTCGCCCCGATCTCGTCTACGGACGAAGGTCATGCGCTTGAGGCGGGCAAAGTGGATCTGGCGATCGGAAACTGGCCCGGACTTTCAACGGAACGCGGCTTCCAGAGTCGCCTGCTGTTTCAGGATTCCTTCGTGTGTCTCGTGCGCTCCGGAAATCCTCTCGTTGGAGAAGAGGCCACGCTCAGCGATCTCCTTGCCGCAGCCCATATCGTGGTCGGCCGTGGTCACGAGGCGCAAAGCCCGATCAGTAGGCTTGCCGGATTGGCGAGCGCCAAGTGGAAAATAGCTGCGCGTATTCCGCATTATCTCGGTGTGCCAGGGCTTTTGAACGACACCGATCTCGTTGCAATCATGCCGGCGCGTCCCGCCGCA
>JAQGKM010000213.1 GCA_028290125.1 Hyphomicrobiales bacterium
GGCAAGGCCACGAAATCGAAGCGCACCAAGGCGCCACCGCCCGGCGGCAACGATTTCCCCGAGGCGATCACGCCGCGCGCAAACGAATGGGTGCTGGGCAAGACGCGCGCCAGCGCCTTCTTCCAGACGCCGCTCACGTCGTATCTCGTGCAGCAGCATGTCGACACGCTGGTGTTCTGCGGCGTGTCCACGTCAGGCTGCGTGCGCGCCTCGGTGGTGGACGGTTTCTCGCACGGCTTCCAGACCTTCGTGGTCGACGAATGCTGTTTCGACCGTTCGCCCTTCGCCCATGCCGCCAACCTGTTCGACATGGAAGCGAAATATGCCTCCGTCGTCTCGCTGAGCGAACTTGCGGCGCTGATGCCATCGTCCGCATCGACGAAGGCCGCCTGACGCGAACCATCTTTGCAAACGGGCGTTCGTCACACGCCTCGTCATTGCGGGGTGCGCAGCGACAAAGCCATCCATCTTCGCCCGCGGGGATGGATGGCTTCGTTTTGCTCGCCAGGACGAGCTCTGCAAGACGAGCCGGAAAGAGATCGAACATGACCGACGCATTCATCGTGGACGGCAATGGCGCGCAAATTCCTGCGCGTGGCTTTGGCACGTTCCAGCTGCGCGACGACGTCTGCCGCACGGCGGTGCGCGCAGCCATCGAGGCCGGTTACCGTCACATCGACACGGCCGCGATGTATGGCAATGAAAGCGAAGTCGGCGATGGCGTGCGCGACGGCGGCGTTGCACGGGAAGATCTCTTCATCACCACCAAGGTCTGGACCGACGACATCGCCGAAGAGGATCTGCTTGTCTCCGCGAAGGCGAGCCTGCAACGGCTTGATTTGAAGCAGGTCGATCTTCTGCTGATCCATTGGCCGAACCGCAACATCCCGCTGGAAAGCTCGATGCGCGGTCTCTGCCGCGCTCGCAAGGAAGGCCTTGCGCGCTACATCGGCGTGTCGAACTTTCCGGTCGCGCTGCTCGAGCGCGCGGTGCGGCTTGCAGCCGGACATGGCGAAAAGCTCACCGCCAACCAGTGCGAATATCACCCGCGCCTCGACCAGTCGAAGGTGATCGCCGCCTGCCGCGCCTACCAGATGGCGTTCACATCCTATTCACCGCTGGGACGCGGCGATCTCGTGCGACACGAAACGATCGACGGCATCGCTCGCCGGCTCGGCCGCAAGCCGTCGCAGATCATCCTGCGCTGGCACCTTCAGCAGGGCGTCGTCGCGATTCCGCGCTCCTCGACGCCCGCGCACATCGCCGAAAATTTCGCACTTGAAGGTTTTGAGCTGGCGGCGTCGGACATGTCGGCGATCTCCGCCCTGCGGGCGCGCGACGGACGGCTGATCATGCCGTCCTTCGCGCCCGAGTGGGACGTGTGATCAGCGGGCGCCCGCGAGCTTGCGCATGACATCGTACTGCTGCTGAAGAAGCGGCAGTCGTTCGCGTGCAAATGCGAGCAGGGCGGCGTCGCTGCCCGAGCGGATATAGGCGTCGTAGAGACCAAGCGTCTCCTGCCGCGTGCCAAGCTGCATGTCGAGGTAAAGGCGATCGAAGTCGCGGCCGGTCGCCGTCCTGAGCTGGTTCAGCATGGCCGCACGACGCGCGTCCGAAAACGGCGCGGGCGTCGCGTTGGGATCGGCGGGCAGGGCCGGGATGGTCGAGAACAATCCCGCGCCGGAGGCGAGGCGCGCATAATCGAACCGGTAATTGGCCGTCAGCGACGCGGCGTAGCGCTTGATCGTCGCACGGCTCGCCTGCGTCAGGGCGAGGCGGCTCGACTCGAAGTCGAAGGATTCGGCCATCAGCGCGAGGCGACGAAATTCATCGTTGCTGACCGCGGTCTTGACCGGTGCAGGCGCCTGCGCCACCTGCGCGGGAGCCTGTGCGGCTGGCGCTGGAGCCTGCGCCAAAGGTGCAGGCGTCTGAGCCTGGGCGGACGGAACGACGGCGAAAGCAGTCAGGAAACAGGTGAGAAACGCATAACGCATAGCTTACTCCAGGTACGGTGAAGTGAATGCGATATGGCCGAGTTGGTTCCGACGGGACCTTTCTTCTCCCAGGGAGGGCCAAGTCGTGCGGCAAGCGCCGCACGACCCACATCCGTGGCCCCTCTCCGCAAGGGGGAGTGGATCCGTCGCCTCGCAGGCTGACTTTCGTTACTTGATGAGATCGCCCACCTTCTGCACCACGTCTTTCGGCGTGGCGTAGATCTGGCGGATCAGCTTCTCGAGATGTGCGCCGTCCTCGGCCTCGATCTCGAGCTTCTGCTTCTTGGTCTCTTCGATGAACGCCGGGTCCTTCATGGTTTCCATGAACGCCTTGCGCAGCAGGGCGAGACGCTCGGGCGCAAGGCCCGGCGGCGCCACGAACGGACGGCCGATGCCCTGGCCGGCGTAGAGGAACGCCACTTCGGCTTTCTGCTGCTCGTTCTTGGCGAGGTCGAGAATGAAGGGCACGTCCTTCAGGTCGTGGTTGGGCTCCGCGCCGCCCTGGAAGATGATCTTCACCTTGCCCTGTGGCAGCCAGTCGGGCCGCTTGCCGGTGACGCTGTCGAGCGACTCGCAGATGCCGTCGACCTCGCCGCGCTCCATCGCGAGGAACACGTCCGACGAGGACGGGAAGCCCGAGATGATCTTGAACTGCATGCCGAGCAGCACGCTCAGCGCCTTGGGATAGGAGCGCGTGCCGGTGCCCGCGCCCGTGTCGCCGACGATCAGCGTCTTCTTGTAGAGGTCGTCGACCGTCTGGACGTCAGCGCCAGCGCGCGCGATGCACACGTTCGTCTCGACCGCGGGCGTGCCGAGCCAGTTGATCTTCAGCGGATCGAAACGCGCGCCTTCCGCGCCGGTCAGCGGGCCGAGCGCCGCGTCGCGTGCGATGATGCCGATCACCGTGCCATCTTTCGGGGCGATATTGTAAATATGCGCGGCGGCGTTGTAGCTGCCCGCGCCCGGCATGTTCTGCGGCACGGGGTTCGGGCGGCCCGGCAGATGGTTGACGATGTGGCGCGCAACCGTGCGGCCCCACAGGTCGTAACCGCCGCCCGGCCCGAAGCCGATGATCATCGTGAGGTTCTTGCCGGCGTAGAAATCGGCGGATTGCGCTGCGGCAGGCGCGGGCGCCAGCGCCGAGGCCATGGTGAGCGCGCCAGCGGCGGCCGCAAGCCTCGAAACGAATTGCATCTTTCTCTCCCGTCGTAGCCGCCGGAGAGACCCGTGCGGCAGCGTTTCCTGAGCGTCCCGGCTTTTTATTGTGCCCGGATACGCGAGCCGCATGCTCCGGGAAAGGTCAAGTCATGTCAACACGCGACCCGCGCCCGCTTTTCAGGGCCGCCGCGCGGAACTGCACTGGCGGCCATGGATTTGAAGGGCATTCCAGACCGAACGAGAGGCTGACATGAAAGCATTGCGCTGGCACGGAAAGCAGGACATCCGATGCGACTCCGTTCCCGATCCGCAGATCGAGGACGGTCGCGATGCGATCATCAAGGTCACGAGCTGCGCCATCTGCGGCTCCGACCTGCATCTCTACAACGGCTTCATGCCGGGCATGGAATCGGGCGACATCGTGGGCCATGAATTCATGGGCGAAGTCGTCGAAGTCGGTCGCGACAACAAGAAGCTGAAGATCGGCGACCGCGTCGTCGTGCCGTTCACGATCATCTGCGGCGATTGCGAGCAATGCCGGCGCGGCAATTTCTCGGTATGCGAACGCACCAACCGCAACAAGAAGGTCGGCGACACGGTCTTCGGCCACACCACCGCAGGACTGTTCGGATACACGCATCTCACCGGCGGATACGCTGGCGGACAAGCCGAATATGTGCGCGTGCCTTACGCCGATGTCGGGCCGGTGAAAATACCCGACGGACTCACCGACGAGCAGGTGCTGTTTCTCGGCGACATCTTCCCGACGGGCTGGCAGGCGGCGGTGCAATGCGACATCGAGCCGACCGACACGGTCGCGATCTGGGGCGCGGGGCCGGTCGGCCAGTTCTGCATCCGCAGCGCGATCCTTCTCGGCGCCA
>JAQGKM010000223.1 GCA_028290125.1 Hyphomicrobiales bacterium
CGCAAGGCAGGCCACCTTCTCCCGCCAGCGGGAGAAGGGAACAAGGCAGCCTTGCCACCCGCGCCCAATCGCGCCATGTCGTGCGCATCGCAGCGAGAGACCTCATGACCCTGTCGGCCGGACTTCACCACATCACAGCGCTTTCGGGCGACATGCGCCGTACGCGGGATTTCTATGTCCGCGTGCTTGGCCTGCGGCTGGTCAAGCGTACGGTGAATTATGACGATCCGGCGAGCTGGCACCTCTATTTCGGCGACGCCGTCGGCACGCCCGGCACCGTGTTGACGTTCTTCTCCTGGGAGGACACGCGCCAGGCCCAGCCCGGCGCGGGCGAGGCCGTTACCATCGCTTTCGCAATTCCGCCGGGCGCGGCGGAATTCTGGGCCGAGCGGCTGGCCGACGAGGGCGTGACCTTCGCGCTCGACCACGGTGCGGCCTCGCCGGTCATCGCCTTGCACGATCCCGACGGCATCGGCCTCGAACTGGTGGAAGAGCCGGTGCGCGGCGACAGCCATCCGGCGGCGTCGGAAGTGCCGCTCGACATGGCGATCACCGGCCTGTCGGGCGCGACGCTGCTCGTCGACGACATCGAGGCCACGGCGCGCGTGCTGATGGATGTGCTGGGCTGGGTCGAGAGCGGCCGCGCGGAACTGCCGGGTTTCGAGCGCGTGCGCTTCACGCAGCCCGCCAGCACCTCACAGGGCGCCCGCATCGAACTGCTGCGCGGCCAGTCGATCCCGGCGGCGAAACGCGGCGCGGGCTCGATCCACCACGTCGCCTTCCGTGCGCGCGACGATGACGACCAGGCCGAGATGGTGGCGATGCTGCGCAAGACCGGCATCGAGACGACGCCGCAACTCGACCGGACGTACTTCCGCTCGATCTACTTCCGCGAGCCGTCGGGCGTTCTGTTCGAGATCGCGACCGACGGACCGGGCTTTACGGTGGATGAAAGCGTCGAGACGCTCGGCCAGCAACTCATGCTGCCCGAGAAGCTGAAGGGCGATCGCGCGCGTCTGCTGTCCAAGCTTCCGCCGACGTGATCGCCCCAGAGCTTACTTACCGAGCTTCGAGACGACTTCTTCGAGATTGATCTTCATCGCCTTCTGGCCATCGGGTGTGCCGAAATCCGTGAAGAGTTCGGTCAGCACCTGGTTGGCGACGGTGATGACGGCGCCCTGCGCGCGCATGCGATCGAAGCTCAGCGTATCAGACATCGCCGACATGCTGCCGCTCGCATCGGCGACGACCTGAACCTCGTAACCTTCACGAAGCGCACCCGACACCGTGTGGTAGAGGCAGATGTCGGTGGTGAGTCCGGCGAGGACCAGCTTCTTGCGATTGAGCGCCTTCACGGCGGCGCGGAATTTGGGATCGAGGAAGCAGTTCAACGTGCCGCCGCGCTTGACGCGCGCCGCGTAAGCCTGCGGCGCCGTTTCCTGGACGTCGCGGATATTCGTGCCGATCTGCTCTTCCATCGTGCTGGTCACGAGCAGCGGGATCCCGAGTTCGGTGCCCATGCGCGCGAGCATGCGGACATTGGCGATGACCATCGCCTTGGGCTGGCTCTGAATCCAGTTCACCGTCATGTCCTGATGATCGATGAGCAGAATGGCGGTCGATGCTTTATCCATTGGCTTTTGTCCTTTGTTGACAGGAGCTTTTGCGCGCGCTTCCGCGCCGGTACCTTGCGCCAGGGCGCTGCTCGCCGATCCCGCAGCCACAAGCGCAGCAGCGCCTCCGGCCACAATTACGCGGCGATCCAGTCCTGATTTCGTGTCGTTCATAGAGTGACCTCGTCCTTCGTACGTACTCCACGACGTAGATGGCTCTTGCATCGGCTGAATAAACAATGGAAAGTGAACTTCACTGTTCCAGAATTGGCATTATTCGCGCGCATGGAAGAACTACGGGCCATCTTTCATTTCGTGCAGGTCGCGCGCAGCCGAAGCTTTCGCAAAGCCGCCGCTGAACTTCGCATGCCGCCGTCGACGCTCTCTCGCAGCATCGTGGAGCTCGAAAAGTCGCTCACCACGCGCCTCTTCAACAGAACGACGCGACGCGTCGAGCTGACCGAGGCCGGTCAGCGCTACTTCGCCCGTTGCGAGATGATCATCGAGGAGACGAAGTCCGCCCGCGAGGACTTGCATGCATTCGCGTTGAACCCGCGCGGCATCGTGCGCGTGACCATGTCGCCGGATTTTGGCGCGACGTTTCTTGCACGCCCGATCGCCGAATTTTCGGAAGCCTATCCCGACATCTCGCTCCAGCTCGATCTCAGTCCAAGGCGTGTCGATCTCATCGGCGAAAACATCGACATTGCAATCCGCATCGGCGCGCCGTCCGAGCCCTATCTGGTTGCGCGTCGACTCATGCTTGCGCCGCAGGCACTTTTTGCAGCTCCGAATTTCGTCGAAAAGTTTGGCGAGCCACAGTCGCCGGCGCAACTGACTGGCTTCAAATGCCTCAACATCGCTCGCTCGGACCAGCGCAACGCCTGGGTGTTGCGGCGCGAGAACCGTCTCGAAGAGGTCGCCGTATTCGGTCCGATCACCACGAACAATCCACGCATGCTGCTGAAGCTGGCCGCGGAAGGCGCGGGCATCGTGGCCGCCGACGCCGAGATGGCGGCCCCTTATGTGAGAAGTGGCGCCCTGCGCCGGGTGCTGGCCGACTGGGAGCCCTCGCCGGTTCCGATCTACACCGTCATGCCGTCACGGACGCCGCCGCTGCGCGTCCGGCTCTTCGTCGATCATCTGCATGCCAGGCTCAAATCGAACGACAGCAACGGCGCGGCCTGATCGACGTCACAGCGGAATATTGTCGTGCTTCTTCCAGGGGTTCTCGAGCTCCTTGTGGCGCAGCGCAGCAAGCGCGCGAGCCACGCGGCGGCGCGTGGAATGCGGCATGATCACTTCGTCGATGTAGCCGCGCTCGGCGGCCACGAAGGGTGACAGGAAGCGCTCCTCGTATTCCTTCGTGCGCGCGGCGATCTTCTTTGCATCGCCGATGTCCTGACGGAAGATGATCTCCACTGCGCCCTTCGCGCCCATCACGGCGATTTGCGCCGTCGGCCATGCGTAGTTCGCATCGCCGCGCAGATGCTTCGAGCTCATCACGTCATAGGCGCCGCCGAACGCCTTGCGGGTGATGATCGTGACCTTCGGCACGGTGGCTTCCGCATAGGCGAACAGCAGCTTGGCGCCGTGCTTGATGAGCCCGCCATATTCCTGCGCGGTGCCCGGCAGGAAGCCCGGCACGTCGACGAAGGTCACCAGCGGAATGCCGAACGCATCGCAGAAGCGCACGAAACGCGCGGCTTTCCGCGAAGCGTCCGAATCGAGCACGCCCGCCAGCACCATCGGCTGGTTGGCGACGATGCCGACGCTGCGCCCGTCGATGCGCGCGAAACAGGTGACGATGTTCTTCGCGTGGCCGTCCTGGATTTCGAAGAAGTCGCCCTCGTCCACGACCTTCGCGATCAGCTCCTTCATGTCGTAGGGCTTGTTCGGATTGTCGGGGATCAGCGTGTCGAGCGACATGTCGAGGCGGTCGCTGGCGTCGAAGGTCGGCCATTCCGGCACGTCGTCGCGGTTGGATGCGGGCAGGAAGTCGATCAGCCGGCGCAATTGCAGCAGCGCCTCGAGATCGTTGTCATAGGCACGGTCGGCGATCGAGCTCTTCGTCGCATGCACCGAAGCGCCGCCGAGTTCTTCCGCCGTCACCGTTTCGTTGGTGACGGTCTTCACGACGTCAGGGCCGGTGACGAACATGTAGCTTGTGTCCTTCACCATGAAGATGAAGTCGGTCATGGCGGGCGAATAGACGTCGCCGCCCGCGCACGGGCCCATGATCATGGAGATCTGCGGGATGACGCCGGACGACAGCACGTTGCGCTGGAACACCTCGCCGTAGCCGCCGAGCGCCGCGACGCCCTCCTGGATGCGCGCGCCGCCGGCGTCGAACAGGCCGATGATCGGCGCGCGGTTGCGCAGCGCCATGTCCTGCACCTTGGTGATCTTCTGCGCATGCGTCTCCGACAGCGAGCCGCCGAACACGGTGAAATCCTTGGCGAAGACATAGACGGTGCGACCGTTGACCGTGCCCCAGCCGGTGACGACGCCGTCGCCGGGGATTTTAGCCCCCTTGTCCATGCCGAAATCGGTGCAGCGATGCTGCACGAACATGTCGAATTCCTCGAACGACCCGTGGTCGAGCAGCAGCTCGATACGCTCGCGCGCGGTCAGCTTCCCGCGCTTGTGCTGCGCATCAATCCGCCCCTGCCCGCCCCCAAGCCGGGCTTCCGCACGGCGCTCTTCAAGGATTTCAAGGACGTGCTTCATGGGGCGAGCCTCGGGTGGTGAGGGGCGAAAGGGGCTGGCCGAGGTTTAGCATGGTGTGTTGCGGTGCGGGAATGCGACTGAGGGAGGGGGTTGGGGGCTTTCCCTGATAAGCCGAAACATCGGCCCCGTCATTGCGAGCGAAGCGAAGCAATCCATCTAACGGCTGCCATCAGATGGATTGCCGCGTCGCTGCGCTCCTCGCAATGACGGGGCTGGAAAGAAACCTCCGCCTCGTCATTGCGAGCGGAGCGAAGCAATCCAGCTCACGGGCGGCTGCTTGCTGTTTGCGATGGTGCGTGTTGCTGAGGCGCACACGGGAAAGACGTCCGAATTCTGGATTGCCACGTCGCTTGCGCTCCTCGCAATGACGGGTCGTCTTGTTCTGCCGCCATCCTGCGGAGCCACCCACTCCCTCTGGGAGAGGGTCAGCCCCCTACCCCGCCTTGCGCCACTCGCGCGCCTCTTCCGACACCTCGAACCGGCCGACCAGATCCGACAGCTCCTGCGCTTCCTGCGCGAGGTTGCGGCCGAGCGTTGTCATTTCTTCCGCCAGCGCGGCGTTCTGGCGGGTGGACTGGTCCATGGCGTCGGCGCCGGCGTTGATTTCGGCGAGGCGGTGGGCCTGGTCCTGTGCGGCGAGCGCGATGCCCGACACCAGCGCGTCGATTTCGCCAACCTTCCCGGTGATGCGCGTCAGCGCCTGCCCGGTCTGGTCGACGAGGCTCACGCCCAGATCCACATGTTCCGTAGAGGCTGAAATGAGCGCCTTGATCTCCTTCGCGGATTCCGCCGAGCGCTGCGCCAGCGCGCGGACTTCCTGCGCCACGACGGCGAAACCACGGCCCGCATCGCCGGCGCGCGCGGCCTCGACGCCGGCGTTGAGCGCCAGCAGGCTCGTCTGGAAGGCGATCTCGTCGATCACCACGATGATCTTGGAAACTTCCGCCGATGACGTGTGGATCGCGCCCATGGCCGCCACCGCGCGGGTCACGACGGCGCTGCTCGACTGGGCATCGGCGCGCACGTCGCCGACGCTCTGGCGCGCCTTGTCGGCGCCGTCCGCGGTGGAGCGGAAGCCGCCCGTCATGGCGGTCAGCGCGGCCACCATTTCCTCGAGACTTGCGGCCTGCGTCGAGGCGCGTTGCGAGAGATCGTCGGCGCTGCCGGCGATTTCACCCGTGCCGTACCGCGTGGTTTCGGCGGCCGTCGCAATGGTGCGCACGACGTTCTCGAGACTCGAGATCGCCTCATTGAAATCGTCCTTCAGCTTGCGGTACTCGGGCGGGAAGTTCGTGGCGATGCGATAGTTGAAACGACCGGCCGCGAGCTGGTCGAGCGCTTCGGCGAGCGTGTCGACGATGGCGCGACGCTCGGCCTCCTGGGCCTGCTGCTCGGCCTCGTTGCGCTGCCGCAGCAGGTCCGCCGCCTCGCGCATCTGCCGGCCCTCGACCTCCGATTGGCGGCCGAGCATGGCGTCCTTGAACACGCCCAGCGCCCGAACCATGCGGCCAATCTCGTCGTCGCTGCGAGCGGCCGGGATCTGCGTTTCGAGATCCCCGCCGGCGAGCCGGTCGAGCGCCCGTGTGACGCCGACGAGCGGCCCCACGATGACCCGCTGGCTCAGCATCATCAGCGCGAGGGCGAAGAGAATCGCGAGAGCGACCATGCCGCCCATGACGTATTTCGACAGGCTGGATTCGCTGGTAGCGACGACGCCGTCGGCCTCGGCGATCGCCGTGATCGCGTCGGAGACTTCCTCCTGCGCGGTCTCGAGCTCCTTGAACAGTCCGCCGAAGGCTTCGAGCCTTTCCTTGGCGGCTTCAATGTCCACCTTGGCGAGCTGGATGATCTGCTTCGCCGACAGCACATAGGCGGCGAGCGGCTCCTTGATCTTCGCGAGCGAGGCCCGCGTCTTGGCGTCCGCCAGAGTTTCATTGGCGCCGATCGCCCGCTCGAAGGTGGCGGTATGCTCCTCGAAATCCTTGGTCGCCTCCTCGAAGGACAGTGAAGCGTTCCCTTCACCGGCCAGAATCGCCGTGAAGACGTCGGCGCGGATGGCGTCATGCATCATGTCGGCGTTCATGTGGTTACGCATGATCGCCGTGGCGGTCATTGCGCGCTCGAGGCTGCCCGACAGGGTCAGGGCCGCCCACATGCCCGCGCCAGAACTGATGGCGCACAACAGGAGTACCGAAACAGCGGCAAGCGTGGTCTTCCGGGAAATGGACATGGAGCGCATGGAAATGACCTTGGTGGCTGAAAAAATTCTTCAAATGAATAGCCGAGAGTACACAGCCATAGATTGAGCAAACGTGAACTTAGCCGTTCTGAAGTTGCAGGCTCGATAAGATTGCCGTCCCGAGTGCGCGATCTTTACTTCCCGAAAAAGTTACTTAGACCCCGCTGCATTCTGGGCTTTCCTCAAGCTCCGCCTTGCAACGAGCGGGATCTTGGAAGCACTCGGGAGGAGAAAGTCATGAAATTACAGGCCGCCGGCGCGACTCTGGTCGCGATCACCATATTGACTGCCCTGCCCGCCGTTGCGCAGCAGCCCGCCAACATGGATTTTTTCGTCACCTCCACGCCGATCGGCAAGGGCGCTGATCTCGGCGGCCTCGAAGGCGCCGACAAGCATTGCCAGACGCTGGCGCAGGCCGCCGGCGCGGGCTCGAAAACCTGGC
>JAQGKM010000230.1 GCA_028290125.1 Hyphomicrobiales bacterium
TCGTGCATGGGCTCACTCACGGGTCCACCTCTCCCGTATTGCTACGGGAGAGGCGTTGCGCCCGATCACGCGTGGTGCAGGACCTGCTTCGATTCCACCGTCGAATCGGCATTCAGCCGGTAGACCACCGGCACGCCCGTTTCGAGCTCCATTTTCATGATGCTGACCTTATTGGCCTTCTCCAGCACCATCAGCAGCGCGCGCAGCGAATTGCCGTGCGCCACCACGATGGTGCGCTCGCCGCGCAGCACGCAGGGCAGGATCTCCTGGCAGTAATACGGGAGCACGCGGGCGAGCGTGTCCTTCAGGCTCTCGCCGCCCGGCGGGGGCGTGTCGTAGGAGCGGCGCCAGATCATGACCTGCTCTTCGCCCCACTTCACGGCGGCTTCGGCCTTGTTGAGGCCCGACAGGTCGCCGTAATCGCGCTCGTTGAGCTGGATGTCTTGCACGATCGGCAGCGACGACTGGCCGAGCTCGGCCAGCACGAGATCGCAGGTGTCCTGCGCGCGCTTGAGGCCGGAGGTGAAGGCCTTGTCGAAGCTGATGCCGAGCTTCTTGATCTCCTGGCCGGCCTTCTTGGCTTCCTCGATCCCGACGGGCGTCAGGTCCGGGTTTTTCCAGCCGGTGAAGAGGTTCTTCAGGTTCCACTCGCTCTGGCCGTGGCGCACGAGCACGAGAGTGCGGTCCATATTCGCTCCTGTTACTTTTGCTGCGTCAGATGTCGGGAAGGCCGAGAACGTCGGCCATGGAGTAATGCCCGGGCTTGCGGCCATGCGCCCACAGCGCCGCCTTCACGGCTCCGCGCGCGAAGATGCCGCGATCCTCGGCGCGGTGCGCGAGTTCGATGCGCTCGCCGGCGCCGGCGAAGATGACCTGGTGATCGCCCACCACGGTGCCGCCGCGCAGCGTGGCGAAGCCGATGTCGCCGGAAATGCGTGCGCCCGTGTGGCCGTCGCGCGCCCGCACGGAGCGCGCCGCGAGATCGATGCCGCGGCCCGCCGCCGCCGCGTCGCCGAGCAGCAGCGCGGTGCCGGACGGCGCATCGACCTTCATGCGGTGATGCATCTCGACAATTTCGATGTCGAAGTCTTCGCCCAGCGTCTGCGCGACCTTCTTGACGAGACCGGCCAGCAGATTGACGCCGAGGCTCATGTTGCCCGACCGCACGATGGCCGCATGCCGCGAGGCCGCGTCGATCTTCTCGATGTCGGCGGGCGCGAGCCCCGTGGTGCCGATCACGTGCACGATGCGCGCCTGCGCGGCGAAGGCGGCGTACGCGACCGTGGCGGCCGGCGAGGAAAAGTCGATCAGCCCATCGGCTTCCGCCATGACGGCGAGCGGGTCGCTGCTGATCGCGACGCCCATGGCGCCCGAACCGGCGAGCAGGCCCGCGTCCTGTCCGATGGCGATCGAGCCCTCGCGCTCCAGCGCGCCCGACAGCGTGGCGCCGGGGGTTTCGTGGATCGCCTGGACGAGCATCCGCCCCATGCGCCCGGCAGCGCCGGCGACGACGAGCCGCATCTCGCTCATGAGGATCTCCTTTGAAACCTGAAAACCGTTGGGGCGTCTATAGCGCCCGCGCCCCGCGCTTGCAAAGGAGAGCTTTCGCGCGCGTCATTGTGGCGTCACAATCGCCGCCTAGGGTGTTGGCAAGTCGTCGAGATTACACCCCTGATCGAGATGACCAGCGCCGGGCCGGATGTACGCCCGGCGTTTTACGTTTGCGCAGCCGCGAACACGACACCCCCTTCAGCTCCGGACTGGCCGCCCGCGTTATGCGCGGGCGAAAACCTGCCTATGATGCGGAAAGCCTCGCGCTTGCCCGCCGCGACAGGAGCCCTCGCATGTTCGAAAAGACGATCTCCCGCTTTGCGGACATAAGGCCCGGCGAGGCCGCCGCGACGCTCTGGTCGTTCGTCTATTTCTTCTGTCTGCTCGCCGGCTATCTGATCCTGCGGCCGCTGCGTGACGAGATGGGCATCGCGGCCGGGCGCGACACGCTGCAATATCTGTTCACCGCGACCTTCTTCGTCATGCTCGCCGCCTCGCCGCTCTACGCCGGCGCCATCGCGCGCCTGCCGCGGCGACGGTTCATCCCGCTGGTCTACCGTTTCTTCATCGCCAACCTGCTCGTCTTCTGGGCCCTGCTGACCTTTGGCGTCGAGCCGACCTGGACGGCGCGGGTCTTCTTCGTCTGGGTGAGCGTGTTCAACCTGTTCGCCGTGTCGGTCTTCTGGTCGTTCATGGCGGATATCTGGCGCACCGAGCAGGGCAAGCGCCTGTTCGGGCTGATCGCGGCGGGCGGCACGGCCGGCACGCTGCTCGGCTCCGCGCTGACGCTCGGCCTCACCGGCGTCATGGCGCCCGTCAATCTGCTGATCGTCGCGGCGGTCCTGCTGGAGGCCGCCGTGTTCTGCGCGATCCGTCTCGAGCGCGCCGCGCAGGCGCGCGCGGAAGCCAGCGCATCTGACGAACGCCGGTCAGGACAGGCGATGGGCGGCGACATGCTGGCGGGCTTCCGGCTGATCCTCGGCTCGCGCTATCTCGGCGGCATCGCGCTCTGGGTCGCGCTGCTGTCGCTGGCCGGCACGTTTCTCTATTTCATCCAGCAGGACGTCGTGCGCGCCGCCTCCAGCGATCCGGCGACGCGGACGCGGATCTTCGCCGCCATGGATCTCGCCGCCAACCTGCTGACGCTCGCCCTGCAGTTCGTCGTCACGGGCCAGCTGATCAAGCGGCTTGGCGCGGGGCCGGCGGCTGCGGCGCTGCCGCTCGTCTTTGCTGCGGGCTTCACGGGCCTGTTCCTCGCGCCCGGGCTGGCGGCGATCATCGTGGTGCAAACCCTGCAACGCACGATCAATTTTGCGTTTTCGAATCCGGCCCGCGAGATCCTGTTCACCTCGGTCGCCCGGGAGGAGAAATACAAGGCGAAAAACCTCATCGATACGGTGGTTTTCCGCGGTGGCGACGTGGTGTGGAGCTGGGCGTTCACGGGCCTTCTCGGCCTCGTCGGCTCGCCGCTGAGGGTTGCGGCGCTCGCCGTTCCGGTGATGATCGGCTGGGCCGGTCTCGCCCTCGCGCTGGGACGCCGGCAGGAAAAGACCATCGCGCGGCCACAGGAGGAACTTCAAGCATGACGTCCATCGTCAACATGCCGTCCCGCCGGGAGGCGCTGGCGCTCGCAGGCGGCGCGCTGGTCGCCGCGCAGGTCCCCGCCTCGGCGCAAGGCGCCGGCCTTCTCGCCCGCAAGATCCCGTCGAGCGGCGAGGCCTTGCCCTGCGTCGGCATCGGTTCGGCGATCATCTTCGATTTCGAGAACGATGCGGCCAAGACGACCGAGCGCACCGACGTCATCAAGGCGCTGGTCGCCGGAGGCGGCAAGCTGATCGACACCGCGCCATCCTACGGTTTCGCGGAAGATCGTATCGGCGACATCCTGACGAGCACCGGCCTGCGGCAGCAGGTCTTTCTGGCGACCAAGGTCCGCGTCGCCGATCGCGCCGCCAGCATCGCCGAGATGCAGGCCTCGCTGCGCAAGCTGAAGACCGACAAGGTCGATCTGATGCAGCTGCACAATGTCCGCGACCCCGGCCAGTCGCTCGACCTGCTGCGGGAGTGGAAAGCGCAGGGCCTGTGCCGCTATGTCGGCCTGACCTCGTCGTTCGATCGCGACTACGACGCCGTCGAGGCGTGTCTGCGCAAGGAAAAGCCCGAGTTCTTCCAGATCGACTATTCGCTCGTGGACCGTAATTCGGAGGATCGGCTGATCCCCGCCGCCGCCGAGTCCGGCTGCGCCGTCCTGACCAATCTGCCGTTCGGGCGCGGCAAGTTCTTCCAGAAGGTCTCGGGCAAGCCGTTGCCGGAGTTCGTCAAGGACATCGATTGCACGAGCTGGGCGCAGTTCGCGCTGAAATGGCTGCTCGGCCATCCGGCCATCACGGCGGTCATCCCGGGGACCGACAAGGCGCCCTACATGGTCGACAACATGAAAGCCGGCATGGGGCGGCTGCCCGACGCGGCGATGCGCAAGAAGATGGCGGACGCCTTCGACGCGCTGTGAGCGGCGCGCCGGCGTTACGCGCCGGCGATCTCCGCCACGATCGCCTCTGCCGCCGCCTTCGGGTCGGGGGCCTGTGTGACCGGGCGGCCCACCACGAGGTAGTCGGATCCCGCGCGGATGGCCTCAGCGGGCGTCATCACCCGCTTCTGGTCCGCAAGCGCCGCGCCGGCCGGGCGGATGCCGGGGGTCACCAGCAGCGTGCCGGGGCCGAGCAGGGCGCGCATGGCGGCCACTTCCTCGGCCGAGAGGATCAGGCCGTGCACGCCGGCCGCCTGCGCCTGCCGGGCGCGGCGGGCGACGAGGTCCTTCACGCCCGACGCATAGCCTGCCTCGGCGAGGTCGGCGTCGTCGTAGGAGGTCATCACCGTCACGGCGAGCAGTTTCATCGGCGAGGCGCCCAGCGCGCCGACGGCGGCTTTCATCGTCTGCGGAAAAGCGTGGACCGTGAGGAAGGTCGCGCCGATTTCCGCGACCTGCTCGGTCGCGCGCGCCACCGTGTTGGGAATGTCGTGCAGCTTCAGGTCGAGAAAGACCTGCTTGCCCTGCGCCACCAGCGCCTTCGCCAGCGCCAGTCCGCCGCCATAGGTCAGCTCGAGGCCGATCTTGTAGAAGGTCACGGCGTCGCCGAGCCGGACCACCATGGCCTCGGCGGCTGCGGTGTCGGCGAGGTCGAGCGCGACGATCAGGCGGTCGCGGGGCGAGGGCTGGGACATGGTACGTTCCGGAAAAGACGAGGACGGCACCTGATGCACCGCCGCGCCGCGTCTGTCGAGAGGGCGCCGCGCCTAGCGGTCGCGCAGCTTCTTCGCCCGCGCCTTGCTGGCGTGGTCCTCGAGCAGGACGATCTTCTCCATCGCGGATTTCTCAAGGCCGAGCTTCACGCGATCCTTGCGCAGCCGGATCTCGTTGCCGACCTTGTCGCGCGTTTCCCGCAGATCGAGCTTCATGCGGTCGGCGCGGGCCTTCAGCTTCAGGATGACGTCCGCGCCCGGGCTTTTCTTGAGCGTGGTCTCGGCGCCGGCGCGGTAGATCCACACGCGCGCGGGCGGCAGGTTCAGCCAGACATGGGCAGAGACTTCCGACGTGAAGGCGACCACAGGGCGTCCGCCCTTCGGCTTCTTCGGCATGGGCGAGGCGAGCCCGTAGGTGAATTGCACGAAGCGTCCGTCCGGCGGCATCAGCGCGAAGGCGTCGGCCAGCAGTTCGAGGCGCTGGCTGTCGGGCATGTTGAGAAGCGGAAGGCTGGACACGATGGCGGCGACTGGCCGGTCGATCTTGCCCGCCAGCGTCTCGCGCAGGCGGAACGCGTCGCCCTGGATGACCGTGGCGCGCGGAAAGCGTCGCTCGAGCAGCTTGCAGAAGGCGGCGTCATACTCGACCAGCACCAGCCTCTCGGGCGCAACGCCGCGGCGGATGAGGGCCTGCGTGACCGGCCCGGTGCCGGGCCCGAGCTCCACGACGAGGCCATCGCCCAGCGGATCGATATGGCGCGCCATGGCGGCGGCGAGGAAGCGGCCGGACGGGGAGACGGCGCCGGTCGTCATCGGGTTGTCGAGCCAAGCGCGGATGAAACGCGCCTCGTCGGCGAGCCCGGTCCTTGGGAGTCCACCATCGTGCGGGCTTTTCACCCTGTTGCGCCCGTTAAGTGGGGCGCTTTTCTGGATTGGACGCAATTTGTCACCCCGGTAGCGCAGCGGTAATCATCTGCCCACAACGCACGCAACGTCAAGAAAGTGTCTTCAGTCTAGCTCAGCCCCCCTGTGCAGGCTATTGGGCTCCGGTGAGAAACTCCTTCATCCGGGCAAAGAAGCCGGATGATTCCGGGTGCGTCTTGTTGGATGATTCGGTTTCAAACTCCGACAGGAGTTCGCGCTGCCGCTTGGTAAGGTTCTGCGGCGTCTCGACATTCGCTTGAATATAGAGGTCGCCGAACTCGCGCGAGCGCAGCACCGGCATGCCCTTGGCCTTCAGCTTGAACTGCTTGCCCGACTGGGTGCCCTCCGGGACTTTCACCTTGGCTTCCGAGCCGTCGACCGTGTGGACCGTGAACTCGCCGCCGAGCGCCGCCTGCACCATCGAGATCGGCACGCGGCAGAACAGGTCCGCTCCGTCGCGCTGGAAGAACGGATGGGCCTTCATCGACAGGAAGATGTAGAGGTCGCCCGCCGGTCCGCCGCGCAGGCCGGATTCGCCCTCGCCAGCGAGACGGATGCGGGTGCCGTCCTCGACGCCCGGCGGAATGTTGACCGACAGCGAGCGTTCGCGCGTCACCCGGCCTGCGCCGCGGCAGACGTCGCACGGATTGTCGATCATCTCGCCACGCCCCTGGCAGGTCGGGCAGGTGCGCTCGATGGCGAAGAAGCCCTGCTGGGCGCGCACGCGGCCCGCTCCGCCGCAGGTGCCGCAGGCGCGCGGCTTGGAGCCCGCCTTGGCGCCCGAGCCCTCGCACGCCTCGCAGGCGATGGAGGTGGGGACGCTGACCTGCGCCTGCTTGCCCCTGAAGGCGTCTTCGAGCGTGATTTCCAGATTGTAGCGCAGGTCCGCCCCGCGCTCGCGCCCGCCCGACGCGCGCTGGCGCCCGCCGCCGCCCATCATGCCGCCGAACAGATCGTCGAAAATGTCCGCCATGGAGGTGGCGAACCCGTCGCCGCCGCCAAAGCCGCCGCCGCCTCCGTTTTCGAACGCCGCGTGGCCGAACCGGTCATAGGCGGCGCGCTTCTGGCCGTCCGACAGGCATTGGTAAGCCTCGTTGAGTTCCTTGAAGCGCGTTTCGGCCGCCGTGTCGCCCGGGTGCCGGTCGGGATGGCATTGCATCGCCGCCTTGCGGAACGCCGCCTTCATCTCCGCCTCGGTCGAGGTGCGGGCGACCCCGAGGATCTCGTAATAATCGCGTTTGGACATTGTCAGACGTCGCCGCTCTGAGAAAGATCAGGCGAACCGCCGGAAGCGCGGCTCGCATCGCAGATGGAGATCAGGCGATACACCAGTTCTGGCGGAGCTGTCAGCACTGTGTCGCGCACGCGCCCATATTGATTTGAAATCGCCACGGGACACCGGGATTTACCGCCTGGCATTCGCGCCCCGGGGCGCGCGGACCACACACAGGCGGGGGCGCCCGCCTTGCGGCGAGCGCCCCCGGGGTCGCGCCTGGATCAAGCGCTCTTCTTGTCCTTGCCGTCGACTTCCTTGAAGTCGGCGTCGATGACGTCGTCCTTGGCGTCGGCCTGCGCGCCCGGGGCGGATTGCTCGCCCGCGCCCGCTTCGCCCTGCGCCTTGTACATCGCCTCGCCCAGCTTCATGGACGCCTGCGCGACGTCGTTGCTGCGCGCCTTGATGGCCTCGACGTCGTCGCCTTCAGCGGCGCTCTTGAGGGCCGCGATGGCGGCCTCGATGGCGCTCTTGTCGGCTTCGCTCACCTTGTCGCCGAACTCGGCGAGGGACTTTTCGGCCGAGTGGACCAGCGCTTCGCCCTGGTTCCTGGCGTCGACGAGTTCGCGGCGCTTCTTGTCCTCGGCGGCGTGCGCCTCGGCGTCCTTCACCATCTTCTCGACTTCCGCGTCGCTCAGGCCGCCGGAGGCCTGAATGCGGATCTGCTGCTCCTTGTTGGTGGCCTTGTCCTTCGCGGTGACGCTGACGATGCCGTTGGCGTCGATGTCGAAGGTCACTTCCACCTGCGGCATGCCGCGCGGGGCGGGCGGAATGCCCACGAGGTCGAACTGGCCGAGGTTCTTGTTGTCGGCCGCCATCTCGCGCTCGCCCTGGAAGACCCGGATCGTCACCGCCGTCTGGTTGTCCTCGGCGGTGGAGAAGACCTGGCTCTTCTTGGTCGGGATCGTGGTGTTGCGGTCGATCAGGCGCGTGAACACGCCGCCCAGCGTCTCGATGCCCAGCGACAGCGGGGTGACGTCGAGCAGCAGCACGTCCTTCACGTCGCCCTGCAGCACGCCCGCCTGGACGGCGGCGCCGATGGCCACCACTTCGTCCGGGTTGACGCCCTTGTGGGGCTCCTTGCCGAAGAACTGCTTCACGATCTCCTGCACCTTGGGCATGCGCGTCATGCCGCCCACGAGAACGACCTCGTCGATCTCGGCGCCGGTGAGGCCGGCGTCCTTGAGCGCCTTCTTGCAGGGCTCGATGGTGCGCTGGATGAGATCGT
>JAQGKM010000329.1 GCA_028290125.1 Hyphomicrobiales bacterium
TGCTGGCTGTCGCCCTTGAGGCCCGCCCAGCTCGCCAGCCCGGCGTCGACCAGCCGGGCCGTAAGTTCGCCGAGTTCGGCTTCCGCCGCGCTGCGCGCGCCCTCGATCTCGTCGCGGACTTCGGTCAGCGTGCGGCCGCGCAGCCGGGCGTTGAGATAGTTCGACGCCTCGACCAGCGCCGACGGCGGCAGGCCCGGCGGGGTCGGCACCAGGCGGTTCTCGACCGCGCCGTCCTCCGACACCAGCACGGCCAGTGCGCGATCGACGTCCAGACGCACGAATTCAATGTGCTTCAGGCGGATGTTGTCCTTGGTGGTGAGCACCACGCCGGCGCCGCGCGTCAGCCCGGAGAGCAGGCTCGAGGCCTCCGCCAGCACGCCGTCGAAGGTGCGCTCCTGCGAGGCGGCCTTGACCTCCGACTCGATCTTCTGGCGTTCCTCGTCCGATGGCGCGCCAAACTCCAGCATGGCGTCGACGAAGAAACGCAGGCCGAGCTCGGTCGGCAGACGCCCCGCACTGGTGTGCGGCGCATAGACGAGGCCAAGCTCTTCGAGGTCCTGCATGACGTTGCGGATCGACGCTGGCGACAATGTGATCGGCAGCAGCCGGGACAGATGCCGCGAGCCCACGGGGTCTCCCGTCGCGAGGTAGCTGTCGACGATGCTGCGAAAGATTTCCCGCGACCGCGTGTTCAGTGTCGAAAGCGCGCCGGTTTCAAACGACATATTTCCAAAGTGTCCAGCCATGTCTCAAAGATGACCATCTCTTACCGCTAGCGCAAGGCTTACTCGTCTCTCGCGCATGTGATCGCGCGGCGGCGGTCTGGATTTGCCGGGCGGGATAGACTATCCGAAAAGACAGCTGGACACGCGTCACCCAACGGGGCGTGCCGGAATGGGAGTGAAACATGCAGAAGCTGAAGGCCGCGCCGGCCATCTCCGGCCTGATTACCGCCCTCGTCGCCTCGGGCGCAGCGCAGGCGCAGGCGCCCGCGGACTTCTACAAGGGCCGGACCGTCGAAGTCGTGATCGGCTACGCGACCGGCGGCAGCAACGACACCTATTCGCGCATGGTCGCGCAGCACATCGGCAAGCACATCCCGGGCACGCCAACCGTGGTGGTGCGCAACATGCCGGGCGCCGGCTCCTTCCTGGCCGTCAACCAGATCTTCAACGCCTCACCCAAGGACGGCACGACCATCGGCCTTGGTGCGCCGACCATCGCGCTCGACGAAAAGCTCGGCACCACGGGCGTGCGCTTCAAGACCGCGGAGCTGAACTGGATCGGCCGCGTCGGCCCGCTGGTCAACATCGTCTTCACCTGGAAGACCTCGCCGGTGAAGACCATCGCGGACGCCATGAAGACCGAAGCCGCGCTCGGCGGCACCGGCGCCGGCTCGACCGTGTCGATCTACCCGCTCGTGCTCAACAATGTGCTCGGCACGAAATTCAAGCTCATCATGGGCTACAAGGGCTCCAACGAGGCCATGCTGGCGGTCGAGCGCGGCGAGGTCGAGGGCCATTCCACGGCCTATGAGGCCGTGCGCGCCGCCAAGCCGTCGTGGTTCAAGGACGGCAGCATCAACGTGCTGTCGCAGTTCGGCCTGAAGCGCCTGCCGGAGCTTCCGGACGTGCCGACCGCCATCGAGACGGCGGACACGCCGGAGAAGAAGCAGATCCTCACCGCCATCATGTCGGCGAGCGAGATCGGCACGTCCTTCTTCACGACGCCGAAGACGCCGAACGACCGCGTCGAGACGCTGCGCCGCGCCTTCGACGCGACCGTGAAGGATGCGGCCTTTACGGGCGATCTGCAGCGGCTCGGCATGAGCATGGGCCCGATGACCGGCGAGGAGCTGCAGAAACTCGTCACCGAAGTCTCGGCGATCACGCCCGACCTCCTGGAAAAGGTCCGCAAGGCCTATCCGGAAGAAGGCAAGTAACCGCTACTTCTTCGGCGTCCGGGCGCGAGTCGAAGCCCGGATGCCGCGCTGCTTTTCATCCGCAACCCCGACCTGCAGGATCTTGCGGAATTCGTCGCGCTTCTCGTGGATCGAGGCGATGACGTAGCCCATCGGCACGCCGATATCGACGAGCAGGCTTTCCGACAATTGCAGGCTCGCCTCGATGGTCTCGGGGATCGCATCCGAGGCGCCGAGTTCGTAGAGGTGGCGCGCATGCGTGGCGTCGCGCGCACGCGCCACGATGACGAGGTCGCCGCGTGAGATGCGCGCCGCAGCCACCACCTTTTCCACGGCCTGTGGATTGTCCATCGTGACAACGAGGCCGCGCGCGCGCGAGATGCCGCAGCGCGCGAGCATTTCAGGATCGCTGGCATTGCCCCAATAGATCGGCGCGCCGCTCTTGCGCTCCTCGCCGACGAGCCGCGCATCGCCATCCACCGCGATGAACGGGATCTTGTGCATGGTCAAAAGCTCGCTGACGAGCTTGCCGACGCGTCCGAAACCGGCGATCAGCACCGGCGAGGCGCCATTGTCGGTCGGGGGCGCCAGATCGCGCAGACCGTAGGTGTCGGCTTCCGGCGTCGCCGGCATGATCTTGATCGCCATCGACGACAGCGTCGGGATCAGCAGCATGGTCAGCGTCACGGCGATCATCAGGTCGCCGCCGATGGCCTGCGGCACGACGCCCGCGCTCATCGCCGCGCCGAGCATCACGAAGGCGAATTCGCCGCCCGGCGCCAGCACCAGCGCGATTTCGCGGGCAACCGCGCCGGAGACGCCGGCCAACCGTCCGCACGCGTAGATCAGCGGAGCCTTGATGACGATCAGGCCGACCGTGATGGCAAGCAGCGGCAGCGCGTGGTCGATCAGTCGCGCGATGTCGAGCCCGGCCCCGATCGACACGAAGAACAGCCCGAGCAGCAGGCCCTTGAACGGCTCGATGGTGATCTCGACCTGACGGCGGAATTCGGTTTCGGCGAGCAGCAGGCCGGCCATGAAGGCGCCGAGCGTCATCGGCAGGCCGCTTGCCGCGGCGAGCACGCTGGCGCCCATCACGACCAGCAGGCACGCCGCCATGAAGAACTCGGGCGAGCGGGCGACCGCCACCTGCCGGAACAGCGGTCGCAGGATCAGGCGACCGAAGCCGACGATGACGCCAAGGCCGATGACGGCGGGCAACAATGCATAGAACAGGCCTGCGCCGAAGCCGCCGAATTCGCGGGCGCCCAGCATCGCGACCATGAACAGCAGCGGCGCGACCATCAGGTCCTGGAACAAGAGCACCGAGAAGGCCGCGCGTCCGGCGGCCACGCGCAGGCGCTTTCGTTCAAGCAGCACGGGGATGACGATGGCGGTGGACGACAGCGCCAGCGCGCCGCCGATGACGCTCGCCGACGGACCGCTCTGGCCAAACAGCATGGCGATGCCCGCAAGCGCGAGCGAGCACACGGCGACCTGCAGCGCGCCGAGGCCAAACACCAGCTTGCGCAATCGCGACAGTCGTTCGAACGAGAGTTCGAGCCCGATCATGAAGAGCAGGAAGACGACGCCGAACTCGCCGAAGATCTGCATCTCCTCGACTTCGGAAAAGGTCACCGCCTTGATGAGCGGCGACAGGTCGCTCAACCGGCCGAGCGCCGAGGGCCCGAGCAACACGCCGGCGCCGAGAAAGCCGATGACAGGGCTGATCTTCAGGCGCCGGAACAGCGGCACCACGATGGCGGCCGTGCCGAGGAAGACGAGCACTTCCTTGAAATGGTCGAGCGCGATCGGTTCGGCCATCAGTTCAAACCCATATGGAGCAAATCAGGAAAGCGTCTCAGGGCAACGGCCCCGACTGGTCGGCGGCGATGGATTCACCCATCCGCTTGGCGACAAGTTCGCGCAGGCTCCGCAGGTCCTTGGTGAACAGGCGGATGCCTTCGGAAAGCTTTTCGGTCGCCATCGGGTCTTCGTTCAGGAGCAGCCTGAATGTTTTCTCGTCGAGCGACATCTTGGCCGGCGCCAGCGACGCCGCATCGGCAGGGTCGAGCTTGCGCGTCAGCGCGCCGTCATCCCTCGCGAGTTCGTCGAGCAGCGCCGGCGCGATCGTCAGGCGGTCGCAGCCCGCGAGCGCCTCGATCTCGCCGAGCGAGCGGAACGACGCGCCCATCACCACGGTGTCGATGCCATGCGCCTTGTAATAGGCGTAGATCTGGCGAACCGAGAGCACGCCGGGATCTTCCTCGGGCGCGAACGTCTTGCCGCTCGCCTTCACATGCCAGTCGAGAATGCGCCCGACGAAGGGCGAGATCAGGAAGGCGTTCGCCTCCGCGCAGGCGACCGCCTGGGCGAGGCTGAACAGCAGCGTCATGTTGCAGTCGATGCCCTCGGCCTGCAGGATCTCGCAGGCGCGCACGCCTTCCCAGGTCGAGGCGAGCTTGATCAGCACGCGGTCGCGCGGCACGCCACGCGTTTCGTAATCGGCGATGATGGCGCGGCCCTTGGCGACCATGCCGTCCACATCGAAGGACAGGTCGGCGTCGACCTCGGTCGACACGCGGCCCGGCACGATCCTGGCCAGTTCGGCGCCGAAGCTCACCGCAAGCCTGTCGGTCACCTGACTCGTCACCGCGCGATGGCTGCGGCCCCACTCGATCGCCTCGTCGAGCAGATGCCGGTAGCCGGACATCTGCGCGGCTTTCAGGATGAGCGTCGGATTGGTCGTGCAATCGGTCGGCTTGAACGCGCCGATGGCTTCCATGTCGCCGGTGTCGGCGACGATGGTGGTCATGGCTTTCAACTGGTCGAGCTTGGAC
>JAQGKM010000339.1 GCA_028290125.1 Hyphomicrobiales bacterium
TTCTGGTCGCAGTCGTCGACGAGCGGCATTTCGGCAAGGCCGCCAAGGCCTGCCTCGTGGGCCAGTCGACGCTGAGCGCCGCCATCCAGGAGCTCGAGCAGGTCCTCGGCGTCCAGTTGCTTGAAAGATCACGGCGTTCGGTCGTGCCGACGCCGGTCGGCCGCGACATCGCCGAGCGGGCGCGGCAGTTGCTGAATGGCGCCGAGGACCTCGTCGACATGGCGGTCGCGGCGCAGGATCCGCTCTCCGGACCACTGCGCCTCGGCCTGATCCCGACCATCGGCCCGTTCGTGCTGCCCCGCATCATGCGCCCGCTGCGCGACGCCTTCCCGCAGCTCAAGCTTTACCTGCGCGAGGAGCAGACGGCCCCGCTGCTCAGCCGGCTTTCGGAAGGCGAGATCGACGCGGCGCTGATCGCCCTGCCCTATGCCGCGCCGAATCTGGAAGCCATCGAGGTCGCGCGCGATCGCTTCTGGGCGGTGTTCCCGAAGCGGCACCGGTTCTCGGGCCGCGTGGACGTGCTGCCGAGCGACATCGCGCAGGAGGACCTGCTGCTGCTCGAGGACGGCCACTGCCTGCGCGATCACGCGCTCGCGGCCTGCTCGCTCGAGGCGGCGCGGCGCAACCACATGTTCCAGGGCACGAGCCTGCACACGCTGGTGCAGATGGTGGCGAGCGGGCTCGGCGTCACGCTGCTGCCGCAGGTCGCGCTCGAAGCCGGCCTGCTGCGCGGCCTCGACGTCGAATGCGCGCCGATGTCGGGCGAGCAGAATTATCGGAGTCTCGGGCTGGTGTTTCGTCCGACGTCGGGCCGGCGCGAGACGTTCGAGCAGCTTGCGCAGGTGTTGCGGAAGAAGCTGACACCGCAGACCTAGTGGCCGTCATTGCGAGGAGCGCGGCGTCCTTGCGAGGAGCGCAGGCGCCTCGCAAGAACGGGTGGTCAGCGCGGCTGCTTCTGGTGCCAGGCCCAGGCGGTGCGGACAATGTCGTCGATGTCGGCGTGCTGCGGGCGCCAGCCGAGGGTGTCGCGCGCCTTGCGCGCATCCGCCACCAGCGCCGCGGGATCGCCCTCGCGGCGGCCGCTTTCTTTCACCGGCACTTTCAACCCCGTCGCGCGCTCGACGGCGGCGATGACCTCGCGCACCGAAAAGCCCTGTCCGTTGCCGAGATTGTAAAAGTCCGATGCGCCGCCTTCGCGCAACGTCTTCAATGCGAGAACATGCGCCTGCGCGAGATCGGCGACGTGGATGTAGTCGCGGATGCAGGTGCCGTCGGGCGTGTCGTAATCCGTGCCGAACACGGTGATGTTCTCGCGCCGGCCCGAGGCTGCGTCGAGCACGAGCGGGATGAGATGCGTTTCGGGGTTATGATCTTCGCCGATCTCGCCGTCCGGATCAGCGCCGGCGGCGTTGAAATAGCGCAAGGCCGAAAAGCGCATGCCGTAAGCGGGCGCAAAATCGACGAGCATGCGCTCGACCATCAACTTTGACGCGCCATAGGGATTGATCGGTCGCTGCTGTTGCGATTCCGAAATCGGCAGCGCATCCGGCATTCCGTAGGTCGCGCAGGTGCTCGAAAAGACGATATCGCGCACGCCGCCCGCGCGCATGGCCTCGAGCAGCGACAGCGAGCCTACCGTATTGTTGCGGTAATATTTCGCCGGATCCGTCACCGACTCGCCAACATAGGCGTAAGCCGCGAAATGCAGCACCGCGACGGGCTTGTGGCGGGCGATCACCTCGTCGAGACGCGCGCGATCCTGAATGTCGCCCCGCTCGAAAGGTCCCCATTTGACGGCCCATTCGTGACCATAGTCGAGATTGTCGTAGACGACGGGCGTATAGCCAGCGCGCGCGAGCGCCTTGCAGGTGTGGGAGCCGATGTAGCCAGCGCCACCGGTCACAAGAACAACATCAGAGCTCATCAATCACCAGATCAAAACAAAGGGCGGCGGATCATCATCATGCGCCGCATGCAAATCAAGCTCGACGACTCTCTTTCTGCGCAATCAGTAAAGAAGCGGGAGCTTTTATGGCCAAGCTCCCGCCCCGTGCTTGTGTCTAGAACTCAGTCCAGCTGTCGGCCGCCGGCGCTTCGACCGGCTTCATCTTCAAAGCCGCATTGCCCTGACGACCGCGCGATGCAGGCGCCGATGCCTTCGTGGCGCGCGCCGCAGGACGTGCGGCGGGCGACATGGCGACAACGCGTGAGCCGCTGTCGCTGGTGCGGAACTGGTCGACGAGACCCTTCAGCTGTTCGGCCTCGCCGCGCAGCGAATGCGCGGCAGCCGTCGCCTCTTCGACCATTGCGGCGTTCTGCTGCGTGATCTGGTCCATCTGCGCCACCGCCGTGTTCACCTCCTGCAGGCCATTGGCCTGTTCGTTGGCGGAGGTGGCGATGCCCGCGACCGTGCTGGCGGCCTCGGCGACCTGTTCGACGATGCGCGCCAGGGCGGCGCCCGTCGAGCCGACGAGATCGACGCCGGATTCGACCTGTGCGGTCGACCGCGAGATCAGACTCTTGATCTCCTTCGCGGCTTCCGCCGACCGCTGCGCGAGCGCCCGCACTTCGGAGGCCACGACCGCGAAGCCGCGTCCTGCATCGCCGGCGCGCGCCG
>JAQGKM010000392.1 GCA_028290125.1 Hyphomicrobiales bacterium
GTCAAGGAACGGCGCTTCGCAAAAGAGCATCGAGATGTTGGCGCAGAAGCGGAGATGACGATCCATGATCCGCCGACCTTAGCAAAGCGGGCGCCTGCGTCCAGTGCTCAGGGTTTCAGCGTCATGGCGGCGCGCTCATGGCGGCGCGCCCTTGGCGGTCTCGAAGCCGACGCCGATGCGGTCGCCCTTGCGCCAGCGCACATGCACGCCGTGCAGGCGATTGCGTCCCGGGATCTCGAGATGGAAGCGGTCGGGCGTATCCGCCACGCCCTCGCCCTTGAGGCAGGCGCCCGCGGCCGAGAGATCGCGGATGTGGCAGTCGAGGGACGCGCGCGAGCTACGATAATAGATGCGCCCGTTCAGGAGCGTGCGCATCCGCTCCGCGCGGCGGCGATCGGGTTGGAAATCGGAATCCATCGAAAATGTCTCGCAGCTGAAACCGCCGGCAGCATGCCGGGCGAACTCCAACGAAACGCTTTTCGGAATGCGCGCATTTGAGCCATCGTGGCGACCGCGCCAGCAAGCCTTTCGGCCCGCTCACTTTTCAAACCTGCGAAAAGTTTGGGCTCAGCGCTGCCATTCGGAATGGCCAAGATCGGCCAGGCGGCGCACGAGGTCGGCGACACGCCGCTTCAGCATGCCATTTTCCTTGCGCAGCGCCTCGAGCTCCTCCGCCGCGGTGCCGTGATCGACGGCGGCCTTGGCGCTGTCGTCGATGAACTGCACGCCTGCGGCGTCCTTGGTACGCCAGCGCAGGAGGACACGATGGGTCTTGTTGCGGCTCGGGATCTCGAGGTCGAACGTGCCCGGCAGGCTGAGGCCCTCGTTCAGGGTCAGCCGCGCGCCCGTCTCCGAAATGTTGCGGATCTGGCAATCGATGCTGGAGCGGCCGCTGTTGAAGACCACGCGGGCGCCAAGAATCGTCCGCACGCGCTCAGCGCGTCGCGCCTGCTCGCTTGCTTGATCAAGGGTTACCGGATCCGGGACCATGACTTCGACCTGCAACATCCTGAACGCCGACTTTCGGCCAACAGCTTTGAAAAACACTTAACGAAACCAGAAACATAAACAAGATGGACGTGAATTAAACCTTAACGCCGGTCGCGCGGCCAGCTGCGCTGGACGGCGGCGGCTGCGCCCGCCAGCGCCAGCGCCACGACGGCGAAGACGCCGCCGATGCCCGTGAACGCCGCCAGGAGACTGGCCGAAAAGGGCAGCACCACCTGCCCGACACGGTTGCCGGTGAGACGCAGCGACAACGCGGTCGCACGCACATTGGCGGGCGCCAGTTCGACCATGCCGGAGAACGCCAGGGTCGAGGAGGCCCCGAGCCCATACCCGATGAACACCATGGCGACATACAACATCCAAAGGGGCGCCGGGAACGCCAGCACAACGAGGCCTCCGGCGGCCATCAGCATCGACCCGATGGTCAAAGGGATGCGCCCGAACATGCGAAACAGGCTCACGTAGGCGAAGCGGGACGCCATGGAGGCAAGGGCGCGCACCATCAGCAGCCAGCCGATCTGGCTCGCCTCGATGTGCCGCTCGACGCCGAGCAGCGGCATGTAGACGATCATCAGGTCGAACACCGTCACGGTCATGACGCTGGCGAAGACGATTGCCGGCAGACCCTGCAGGCGGAAGATCTCGAGCACGCCGAGCCGCTCCTCGTGCAGCTCGCGCGGCGGCTTCGGCGGGGCCCGACGCAAGGTCAGGCTGGTGATGAGCCCCGCGACCGCAACGACGACGCCGAGCAGGAAGAGAATGTTGGTCGGCGCAACGCGCGCATCGCCGGCCGCGAGGCCCATCACGAAGGGCCCGAGCCCCTGCCCGACCGCGAGGCCCATCATGTAATAGCCGAACACCGCCTCGCGGCTCTTCGGCCCGGCGCAGCGCACGGAGATGACCTGATGGGCCGCCATGCCGAGCAGATGGCCGACGCCCAGCACCACATTGGCGAACAGCAGCTGGAAGCGTCCGTCCGGCGCGAGCCACAGCATCAGGCTGCCGATCAGCAGCAACACCGCGCCCGCTTGCGCGGCGCGGCTGTCGTGGCCGCGGTCCATCATCTTGCCGATGGGGATCGCGAAGGCGACGGGCAGCATCGCGAAGCTCGCCGCGATGACGCCGATCCAGACGACCGGGATGTCGAGCTCGAGCGCGCGATAGGACGTGCCGACGCGCACCAGCGGAATGATCATCTGCAGCAGGACGGAGTGGATGAAGAGCGGGACGAGGAGCCAGATATCGATATCGTGGTCGCTCTTACGTCCGAACAAGGCCGAGCCTTTCTGCGCTTCTTTTTCCGCCTTCTGGTCTAAAGCAGCGCCGCCGCGTTGCAAAGACCAACGATCAGGCGTGCGCGCTCCGCAGCTTCAGCCCGGCGGCGATCAGCATGATCCCGAACAGCATGGCGTAGGCGCCGAGCCACCACGTCAGCACCCCGGCGCCGACGAGAGGCGTGGCGATCAGCAGGGCTCCATAGAGGATCGACACGATGCCGCCGATCGCGAGCCAGGTGCGCCCGGGGCTGAAGCGAAACGCCGCGGCGAGCAGGAAGCCGCCCGACATCAGCGCCCAGATGGCCGTCACGACCACGAAGGCCAGCACCGCGCCGCCGGGAAACATGAAGGCGAGCACGCCCATCAGCAGGCTGAGCACGGCTTCGGCGAGCAGCAGCCACCAGCGATTGTCGGCATGCGACGCGCGGAAGGCCGCGAAGATGCCGATCAGTCCGTCGACGATGAGATAGACGGCGAACAACAGCGCCAGCGACAGCATGGCGGCGCCTGGCGACACGAAGGCGATGACGCCGAACAGGATCGCGATGACGCCGCGCAGCACGAGCGTCCACCAATGCGCCGCGAGCGCACTGCTCATTTCGCCGCTCGGCGGGCGTTGCAGGTTCGGAGACGCGCCGGGCAGATCGGGATTGCCGCTCGACATCGACATGCGCGTCTCCTTGGTGTGGGTCAGGTTTGGGTCCGCGGCGCGGACATCGCCATGCTCATCGCACGCTCCATTCAGGCAACCATTGCCACGCTGGATGGTTGCGCGGCCCTATTGCGGCGCACTGGCGCCCTTGCGCAGATCGGCGATCAGCTCGCGCGGCGCGTCATAGAGCTTGTACAACAGCGCCTGCACTTCCGGGCCGGTCTGCGGGATGACGTCGAGACTGATCTTCTCGGCCTCGGCGCGCAATTCCGGATCGGCGAGCACATCCTGAAACGCCTTGCGCATCACCGCGACGCGGTCCTCCGGCACGCCGGGCGGCAGGAAGAACGGACGGCCGATGGAGCCCTGCTGCAGGAAGATCTCGATCGCCTGCTTCTGCCGATCGGTCTTGGCGAAATCCATGAGCACCGGCGCGCCGAGCGCCTTCAGCGCCGGCAGGCTCTTCGTGTCCTCCTGCACGAGCACGCGCACCAGCGAGTCCGGCTTCCCGAGATCGGGAAACTGCTGCTTGGCGCTCGACCACAGCAGGCCGCAGATGCCCTGCACTTCGTTGCGCTGGATCGCGAGATTGACCTCGTTCGAGCCCTTGTAGCCGGCGATCAACTTCAGCTTCACGCCGAGGATGGCGCGCTCCATCTGCGGGTAATCGACGAGCCCGCTGCCCGGCCCC
>JAQGKM010000405.1 GCA_028290125.1 Hyphomicrobiales bacterium
TCAGCCAGTTCACCTGATTGCTCGTCATTGCTATGCAGGCTCAACAATTCGCTGATCGACAAATCCTGCAAGTGACGCATGGGATTCCCCTCCCCCTTGTGGGGAGGGGCTAGGGGTGGGGGTCGTGGGCGCTCATCAATGAAGGCCTCACGACCCCCACCCCGCTCGCTGCGGCGCAGCGAGTCGCCCTCCCCACAAGGGGGAGGGAAATGGCGTGCGTCGGGCGAAAGAATTTAATCAGCGACTTGTTGAACCTGCACAGCAACAACGACCCGGACGCCCCGCCTCGACCTTGGCATTCGACTTTAGCCGTTGTGGCTTGGTGCGCCGCATCATGCGAGAAAGGCGACCGGACTTATTTCGGACGCCGGAAGCAACATGTCGAATATCGCGGACCCCGCCTTCGCAAGCGCCTTTCCCGCCGTCGATGAGGCGAAGTGGAGGGTGCTTGTCGATCGTGTGCTGAAAGGCGCGCCATTCGAGAAGCTGGTCGGCAAGACATACGACGGCCTGCCGATCCAGCCGCTCTACCCCCGCGCCTTCGACGCCGCGCCGATCCCGACCGCCCATGTCGGCGCCTGGGATGCGCTGGCGCGCGTCGATCAACCCCGCGCCGCCGACGCGCACGCGCAGGCGCTGACCGATCTCGAAAACGGAGCCACGGGCCTGCAGATCGTGCTGGAGGGCGCGACAGGCGCCTACGGCTTCGGCCTCGCGCCCGATCTGGACACGCTCGACCATGCGCTCGAAAGCGTGATCCTGGAGACTGCCCTGCCGATCGCGTTCGACGCCGGCGCGGCTGGCACGCAAGTTGCCGCGCATCTCGAGGCCATCGTCGCCGCGCGCAAGATCGCGCCCGCCGACGTCCGCATCTTCTTCGGTCTCGACGTGCTGCACGAGGACGCCGCGCTGTGCGCCGCCACCGCGCTGCGTCTGCGCAAGACAGGTTTTTTGGCGCCGATCCTCGTCGCCGACGGACGCCGCGTCCATATGGCGGGCGGCACGGAAGCGCAGGAACTCGCGCTGGCGCTCGCCGCCGCTCTCGCCGCCTTGCGCGCGCTTGAAGGCGCAGGGCTCAGCCTTGTGGATGCGCGCGACGCGATCTTCTTCCGCGTCGCGGCGGACGCCGACCAGTTCCTCACCATCGCCAAATTGCGCGCGCTTCGTCTGCTCTGGGCGCAGGTGGAAACTGCGTGCGGCCTGGCGCCGAAGCCTGCCGTGATCCACGCGGAAACCGCCTGGCGCATGATGACGCGGCGCGACCCCTACGTGAACCTGCTGCGCACGACCACAGCGGCTTTCGCCGCCGGGCTCGGCGGCGCAGATCAGGTGAGCGTGCTGCCGTTCACGCAGGCGCTGGGGCTGCCCAACAGCTTCGCGCGCCGGCTCGCGCGCAACACGCAGCTCGTCCTGATCGAGGAATCGAACCTCGGCCGCGTCACCGACGCCGGCGCCGGCGCGGGTGGCGTCGAGTCGCTCACCGACGAGATCGCGCACGCGGCATGGATGCTCTTTCAAGCTTCCGAAGCCAAGGGTCTCGCCGCCTGGCTGCCGACGCTGTCCGCCGATGTCGCCAGCGCGTGCAAGGCGCGGCTGAAGAACATCGCGCGCCGCAAGGATGCGCTGACGGGCACGAGCGAATTTCCGAACATTCATGAGAAGCCGGTCGCCGTTCTGGAGCCCGCACGCGCGCTTGCTGACGACGCCCTGTTCCCGCCGATGCGTCTCGCACAGGGTTTCGAGGCGCTGCGCGACCGCGCCGAGTCGATGAATCCGCGCCCGAAGATCTATCTCGCGACGCTGGGCGCCGTCGCCGATTTCACCGCGCGCGCCATGTTCGCCAAGAACTTCTTCGAGGCGGGCGGAATCGAGGCCGTCATTCATGTCGACGGCGATCTTGTTGCGGGATATCGGGCGTCGGGCGCCAGCCTCGCGTGCCTCTGCTCCAGCGACGCGGTCTATGCGACGCAGGCGCCGGACGCGGCGCGCGCGTTGCGAGACGCCGGCGCGACGCTGTTTCTCGCCGGACGGCCCGGCGAGATGGAAGCCGCATTGAAGGAAGCGGGCGTGAGCCGCTTTGTCTACGCGGGCTGCGACCTGATCGAAACGCTGAACGATGCACTGGGTTTGCTGAAATGACAGCCACCGTCATTGCGAGGAACGAAGCAATCCACAGGCCCCACGTGAGGCCCTTCGAACGCTTCGCTGCGCTCGCAGTGACGGGACGCAAGGGTACGACGCCATGAGCTCTATTCCGAACTTCGCCAATGTCGCCTTCGCCAAACCCGCCATCGCGCCGCCGCGCGCCACAGGCGACAACTGGCGCACGCCGGAAGGCATTTCCGTCAAGAGCGTCTATGGCGCCGCCGATGTCGCGGGCCTCGATTTTCTCGACACTTTTCCGGGCGCCGCGCCCTATCTGCGTGGCCCCTACCCGACCATGTATGTGAACCAGCCGTGGACGGTCCGCCAATATGCGGGTTTCTCGACGGCTGAGGATTCCAACGCCTTCTATCGCCGCAATCTCGCGGCGGGCCAGAAAGGCCTGTCGGTCGCCTTCGATCTCGCGACGCATCGCGGCTACGATTCCGATCATCCGCGCGTGGCGGGCGACGTCGGCATGGCGGGCGTCGCCATCGATTCCATCTACGACATGCGCACGCTGTTTTCCGGCATTCCGCTCGACCAGATGTCGGTGTCGATGACGATGAACGGCGCCGTGCTGCCGGTGCTGGCGCTCTACATCGTCGCGGCGGAAGAACAGGGCGTTGCGCAGGCAAAGCTGTCGGGCACGATCCAGAACGACATCCTCAAAGAATTCATGGTGCGCAACACCTACATCTACCCGCCCCTGCCCTCGATGCGCATCATCTCGGATATTTTCGCCTACACGTCGCAGCACATGCCGAAGTTCAACTCGATATCGATTTCCGGCTATCACATGCAGGAAGCCGGCGCGACGCAGGATCTCGAACTTGCCTATACGCTCGCCGACGGCGTGGAATATCTGCGCGCCGGCATTGCGGCCGGCATGGACGTCGACGCTTTTGCGCCGCGCCTGTCGTTCTTCTGGGCGATCGGCATGAACTTCTTCATGGAGGTTGCAAAGCTCCGCGCCGCGCGGCTGATCTGGGCGAATCTCGTGAAGGGCTTCAACCCGAAAAGCGAAAAGTCCCTGCCATTGCGTACGCATTCGCAGACGTCGGGCTGGTCGCTCACCGCGCAGGACGTGTTCAACAACGCCATCCGCACGCAGATCGAGGCGATGGCGGCGACGCAAGGCCATACGCAATCGCTGCACACCAATGCGCTCGACGAGGCGCTGGCGCTGCCCACAGACTTTTCCGCGCGCATCGCCCGCAACACGCAGCTGTTCCTGCAACAGGAGAGCGGCACGACGCGCATCATCGATCCATGGGGCGGCTCGTTCTATGTCGAGCGGCTGACCGCCGATCTCGCCAAACGCGCGATGTCGCATATCGATGAAGTGGAAAAGCTCGGCGGCATGGCCAA
>JAQGKM010000424.1 GCA_028290125.1 Hyphomicrobiales bacterium
CCGGAGCACGCCGCCTACCGCCTGCCGGCGCAACCCGAGGAGCGGGTGACGCAGACGTTCTGCGGGACGTGAGCGGACGGCGGCCAACGGGCCTCGTCATTGCGAGGAGCGAAGCGACGCGGCAATCCATCTTCGCGCCTGACGAGCCTACCGTAACAACCGTGACGCACAAGCGACCATCATCCGGGTCTGGCTTGCTGCGCTCCGCTCGCAATTATGCTGGTTCAACACTTCGCTGATCGCAGTCTTTCGCTCGACGCATGCCATTCCCCTCCCCCTTATGGGGAGGGGAATCCCAGGCGTCACTTGCAGGATTTTTCATCAGCGAATTTTTGAACCTGCACAGCGCTGACGGCTACACGCCGAGCGCCGCGGCTGCTTCGGCGCGCAGGCGGTCGATCTCTTCGCCGGTGATCGGGCACGGGTTATGGGCTTCCCAGGCGCGGCTTGCGGCGAGCGACGAGCGGACCAGCCATTCGTCCGGGATCCGCAGCTTCTCCAGCTCGATGATGATGCTGTCGCGGAAGCCAGCGAAGTCGGCCACCCATTCCGCATAATTGCCGGGGCCGTGCGCCGCCACGTGCCGGGAAATTGCGCGTTCGCGCTCGATCGATGTCTGCATGGATGCCCCCGCCCGTTCGTCGTCAACTTTCATAAGAAAGAAGAGCTGCGCCGACTTTGATCCGGATCATGGGCCAATAAAAAAACGCCGGAGCAGAGGCTCCGGCGCTTGAAAGTCCGTCAGGTAAAAGCGGGCCCGGAGGCCCGGCGATTACTTGAGATCCTTGGCCTGCAGGGCGAAGGACAGCGTGGCGACGAAAGCCGCGTTGCAATACTTCGACGAAGCGTTGGCGTCGAACGAGAAGTTCGTCGGGCCGGAGATGTCGGCGCACTTGGACTTGCTCAGGTTCGTGTCGTGGTAGCGCAGGTCGAGGGTGGCGATCTTGTAGGAGTAAGACGCACCGACGTTCCAGTAGGTGTAGTCAGGCAGGTTGCGACGGCCGGAGTAAGGCGTATGCGCCGCATCCGTGGTGCCGAGGAACTGATGACCGAGCTCGCCCGAGAGAGCGAAGTCGTTCGGCAGCTTCCAGGCGGCGGTGGCCGAGACGTACTGCCCGGAGGCGCCGGTGTCGAGGAAGCTCGGCGAGAAGAAGCCGTTGAGGCCGAGCGAGATCGCGTCGTTCACAGCGTACGAGGCCTTGACGTAGCCTTCATAGTAGCTGGGGTTCGACGGGAAGATGAAGTTCCCGGCGGTGCGGAAGCTCGGGTAGAGGTAGCCGATGACGCCGACGTCGAGGCCGAAGTTGCCGAACGTGCCGCGCACGCCGCCGATGACGTCGAACTCAAGGCCCGGGCCCGTGTCGGCGTTCGTCAGCTTGATGGACGAGCCGGCGATGCCGACGTAGCCCGTGAACATGTCCGAGAAGGTGTAGCGAATTTCGGCATTGCCGTTGACGCTGGGCTTGCCGTCCGACTGGCTGATGCCGCGGAAGATGTAGTTCGAGGTCACGCCGGCGCCGACCGTGAAGTCCCACGGCGAAACGACGACAGGCGCCGCAGGGGCCATCTTGCCGTAACCGAGGTCAGCAGCGTTGGCCGAGGTGATGGCGAGAGCGGCGACAGCCGAGAGAAACAGGTGTGAGCGCATATTCGGTTTGCCCTTGTTCAAATTCGATGCATTGAAAATCGGGGGAACTTGGCCGTAAGGCAAGCTCAAAGCTTGTGACAATGCCTAATCTGTAAGCAATCACTATGTCGGGAGAACTGTCTGTTTCGCTGCGTTGCAGAATTGTCACGAAATCGCGAGGTGCCCAGCAGCTAAAGGTGTCATGAAATCAGCGTAGCAGTCCGCGAGCATTGGCTTTCCACGGCTGCCCGGCCGCCCACGCCAACCGATTCCCCACACCGCCCAAAGCTGCACCATGGACCAGCAACGTTGAAGGTTACGCTTCGCGGTCTGTCAGCCATGTCACAGGTCCCGGTACCCCGGATCGACGGCGTCGAGGTGGGCCAGCAGCGACGGCCAGCCGTCCGGCCGCTTTTCGCCCGGCGCGTCGTCGCGGTCGAACTGCCGCGCCGCGTGCTCCATGACCTTTTCGGACAGCTGGATCGGCTTGCCGCCGCTCGCCATCACGGCGAGCTGGATCTTGCAGCTCTTTTCGAGGTTGACCATGGTCTTGTAGGCGCGCCCCACGGTCGCCCCGCAGACCAGCAGGCCGTGGTTGCGCAGGATCATCGCCATGTGCGACCCGAGATCGCGGACCAGCCGCGCGCGCTCGTCGAGGTCGTCGGCCTTCCCCTCGTAGTCGTGGTAGGCGATCCGCTTGTAAAAGCGCATCGACTTCTGCGACAGCGGCCACAGGCCCTCTTCGAGGCAGGCAATCGCGATCCCCGAGACCGTGTGGGTATGGATGACGCACATGGCGTCCTCGCGCGCGGCGTGAACGGCGGAGTGGATCACGAAGCCCGCCGGATTGATCCTGTGGGGCGTGTCCTCGACGATCCGTCCGTCGATATCGATCTTCACGAGGTTGGACGCCGTGACCTGCGAAAACAGCAGACCGTAGGGATTGATCAGGAAGTGATGGCCCTCGCCCGGAACGCGCGCCGATATGTGCGTGGCGTGCATGTCGTCCATGCCATTCAGCGCGATCAGCCTGTAGCAGGCGGCAAGGTCGATGCGCGCCTGGCGCTCCTCGGGGCTCATCTGCCGCAACGTCATCTTGTGTGCCTCCGTCATTGGCCCGCCTCGGCAGCATCCGACAGCGCCTTCAGGCGCCCGCGCACCTCGGGATAGGTTTTCGCCTCGGCGGTCAGGATCGCCTGTATCTTTTCACCGCGCGTCGGATCGAAGGCGATGCCGGACTTCTCGACGTCGGCCAGCAGCTTCTCGTCGGCGAGCATGTCGGCAAAGCCATTGCGCAGCGCCGCGACGCGCGCCTCGGGCGTGCCAGGTGGCGCGAAGATCGCGTAGCCGACATCTGCGCCGCTGACATATATCGAGATGATCTGGCGTTCCTCCGGCGTGCGCGCGGCTTCGAGCGCGGTCGGCACGTCGGGCAGGTCGCGCGCGCGCTCGAGCGTATATTGCACCAGCAGATTGACCTTGCGGTCGCGCAGCCATTCCGACTTCTGGTTGCGCAGCATGTCCCACGAAACCGTCGAACCCTCGACCTCGCCGCGCTCCATGGCGAGCAGGGTCGCGTTGGAATCCGCATAGCCGGAGATGATCTCGAACTGCGTCTTCAGGACATTGTTGAGCGCCTTCGGCAATTGCGTCAGCGGCGAATTCGGCGAGATCGCGCCCACCAGCATCTTGCGCGCGCGCGCCTCGTCGAGCGTTTTCACCGGGCTCGTCGCCCAGCTGACCGTGACGTTGGTGATCGGGGCGACGCGGCCAATCCAGTTCAGTTTCGCGGTTTCGAAACGGATGCCCTGCGTGCCGAGCGCCTCGAGCAGCGACAGCGACGGTGAGCCGATGCCCAGCGCCGTGCCGTCTTTGGGCGCGACATTGTAGATGAAATTCGCCATGGCGATGCTGCCCGCGCCCGGCATGTTCTGCGCCGCGACGGGCGGCGATCCCGGAAGATGTCGGCCGATGTGACGGGCGACAAGGCGTCCGTACAGATCGTAGCCGCCGCCAGGTCCCGAACCGACATAGATTGAAACCGGCTTCTCCTCCGCCGCAACCGCGCAGGGCGCGGCGAGCACGGAGGCAAGAAGCGCCGGCGTGAGGTACAGGATGCGAGTCGCACGCGACATGACGCTCTCCCTTGTGGGGCCTTACTTGAAGCCGTGCAGCCGCGCTGGATTGTCGACGAGGATCTTCTGCAGCAGCGCCTTGTCGTGATCGACATAGCGGTAGAGCAGCTCGACCTCTTCGGCGTCGTTCATCATGCGCGCCTTGCGCCAGCGCACATGCGGCCAGTCGGTCGCCCAGATGATGCGGTCGGGCGCGGCCTCGATGAAGGCCTTGCCGAACGGCACGGCGTCGTCCCAGCGCTCTTCCATGGCGGAGATGCGGTTTCCGTTGGAGACCATCATCCACCAATTGTCGCGCGTCAGCATCGACAGGATCCATTTCATCGCCGGCTGGTCGAGCCCTTGCGAGAAGTCGATGCGGCCCATGTGGTCGATCACGACCGGGATGTCGTGCAGCGTCTCGAGCACGTCCGCATAGTCGAGGAGATCGGGGCCATCCATGTGCAGGCGGACATGCCAGCCGAGCGCCTTCGCGCGCGCCACGGTCCGCAGGAAGGCGTCGCGCGGGTAAGGCTCGTAGCGCGCCGAGATATGAAAGCGAACGCCACAGACGCCGAGGTCGGCGAGTTCGTGCAACTCGCGATCCGTCACCTCGTCCTTCACGACGACGACGCCGCGGGTATTCGACCGGTCCGGCAAGGCGCGCAGGATGTCCTTCAGCATCGCGTAATCGACGCCATAGACGCTGGGATGCACCAGCACCATGCGGTCGAACCCGAGCACCTTCAGGACGCGCTGCGCCTCGTGGAACGGGCCGTCGGGGATTTCATGTCCGATCTTCCAGCGCACCGGATAGCGCGCCTGATCCTCGTAGACATGGACCTGGCAGTCGCAGCTGCCGGACGGCGGCATTGGCACAGGCGCACGCGGATTGCGGTCCCAGTCGGGAAACTTCTCCTTGTCGTCCATATCCTCCCCCGTCGTCGTGAGCCTTTTGGCGGCTCTTGTCGGGAGAGTGTGCAGGCCGGTGGAGCAGCGTGTCAATCGCCGTCGGGACACGCCGCTCGGCTCAGTCCCAGCCACTGAATGACGCGGGCGTCATTCAGCCGCCGACCGCTGCGACCCATCGGAGGGCGACGTCGATCTGTGGTCCGAAACCGACGACGCGTTCGCTCGTGAGTCATCCGCGACCTTGTTCTGGTCGAGAATGAGCCTCTGCTGCGCGGCGTCCCATCGCGCGACGACCCGCTGCCCTTCCTGCAATTCGTCGCCAAGCATCGCGCGCGCGACGGCCGTTTCGAGTTCGGAACGGATCAGACGTCGCAACTCGCGGGCTCCGAATTCCGGCTGGAAACCTTCGGTGGCGAAGTGATCCACGAGGCTGTCGTCCAACGCCAGCTCGATGCCTTGCCCATGCGCGGTGCGCTTCACACGTTCCAGCTGCAATTCGACGATGGCGCGGATTTCGGCTCTCCCCAAGGCGTGGAAGACGATGATCTCGTCGATTCTGTTGATGAACTCCGGACGGAAGTGGCCCCTGAGCACGTCCATCAAGTCGCGCTTCAGGCGCGCGGGATCGTGCGCATCCGAGCCGCGCACCCGCAACTCCCGCTGGATCATGTCGGATCCGAGATTCGACGTTGCGATCAGCACGGTGTTGGTGAAATCGACGACCCGTCCCTTGCCGTCGGTGAGACGCCCGTCGTCGAAGACCTGCAGGAGAATGTTGTAGACCTCCGGATGGGCTTTCTCGATTTCGTCCAGCAGCACGACGCTGTAGGGACGCCGCCGCACACGCTCGGTGAGCTGGCCGCCTTCGTCATATCCGACATAGCCTGGAGGGGCTCCGATGAGCCGCGCGACCGCATGCCGTTCCATATATTCCGACATGTCGATGCGGATCATCGCATCCTCTTCGCCGAACACGGTCTCGGCGAGCGCCTTCGTGAGCTCCGTCTTGCCGACGCCTGTCGGTCCGAGGAACAGGAACGTGGCGATCGGCCGGCGGCCTTCGCGCAAACCCGCCCTCGCGAGGCGGATCGCGTCACTCACGGCCTTCACGGCCTCTTCCTGCCCGATGATGCGCTTGTGGAGCCGCTCCTCCATGTCGACGAGCCGCTTGCGCTCTTCCGCAGTCAGCTCGGTCACCGGCACTCCGGTGAGTTTCGACACCACTTGCGCGACATGTTCGGTGAGCACTTCGGCCGAGGCGGAGCCACGTTCGCGGCGCCACCGGTCAGACGCTTCCTTGAGTTCCGCCTGACGCTGATCGTACTGTTTCTTGAGATCCGACGCGCGCTCGAACTGCTTCCGCGAGGCGGCGTAATCCTGTTCGCGTTTCAGCTGGCGCACCTCCGCCTCGAGGTCCTGAACCTCGGCCGGGCGGGCCGTGCTCGCCAATTTCACGCGTGCGGCGGCCTGATCAATCAGGTCGATCGCCTTGTCGGGCAGGAAGCGGCCCGTGATGTAACGATCCGACAATTCCGCCGCGGCGATGATCGCTTCGTCGGTGATCGTCACCTTGTGGTGCGCCTCGAGCGTGTCCCTCAGTCCGCGCAGAATCAGGATTGCCTGCGCGACAGTGGGCTCTGACACCAGCACCGGCTGGAACCGGCGCTCGAGCGCCGCGTCCTTTTCGATATGCTTCTGATATTCGTTGAGCGTGGTCGCGCCGATCAGGTTCAGTTCGCCCCGCGCCAGAGCCGGCTTGAACACGTTGGCGATGTCGAGGCCTCCCTCGCCGCCGCCCTGCCCTGCGCCGACGATCGTATGCACCTCGTCGATGAAAAGGATCAGCTGGTCACGACGCTCCGCGACCTCGCGCAGGATCTGCTGAACGCGCTCTTCGAACTCGCCACGATATTTCGACCCGGCCACCATCGCGTTGATGGAGAGTTCGACGAGACGCTTGTCGCGCAGCGTTTCCGGCACTTCGCCGCTCACGATGCGCTGCGCCAGTCCTTCGATGATCGCGGTCTTGCCGACACCCGGCTCGCCGATCAGAACAGGATTGTTCTTCTTGCGGCGGGCGAGCACTTCGATCGTCGTCTCGATTTCATGCGCGCGTCCGATCACCGGATCGAGCTTGCCGTCGACCGCGAGCTTGGTCAGGTCGCGGGAATATTTGTCGAGGTTGGGCGTGTTGGTCGGCGTCTCGACGTGGCCTTCTTCCGCTCCGCGGCCAACGACCTTGCTGACCTGCTGGCGCAAGGCCTGCGAGGTCAGCCCGTATCGACGCAGCACGTCGGCGGCGAGCCCCTCGCCTTCCTCTGCAAGCCCGATCAGCAGGTGTTCCGGACCGACGTAGGAATGCCCGAACTCGCCCGACACCGCGAAGGCGCGTGAAAGCGCATCCTTCATGCGCGGCGAGACGCCGATCTCCTGACCTGGTTCGTTGGCGCCCTTTTCGCGTTTGGCTTCACCAAGGATCTGGTTTCGAAGATCGTCGAGCGAGACGTTGAACTGATCGAGAATCGTACGGACCACGTCGCTCTCGGTGAGCGCGAGCAGCAGGTGCTCGGTGTCGACCTCACGACGTCCCAGCTCAGCCGCCTGCTGCGCGGCGCTCTGCAGGATCTGCTCGGCATGTTCGCTGAGACGATCCGCGACGCCTGTCCCGCCGGCGCGCGCCCGGGTGCGACCTCGTCCTGACCGCGAAGGGGTCGAGGCCGCAGCCTCTTCTTCGGACACGCCCTGTCGAGACGCTTCCCTGCCGCCCGGTGAGAACATGTCGTCACCGAGCATATCGCCCCCGAAGAAGTCGTCGAACAGGCTGCCGTGGCGGCTGAATAGCGATTCGAGCGGGGATCTCGAGCCCCCCTGCTGCCGTGCAAGACGGCGGTAGTCCACATCGCACAATTCCATCGTGCGGCGCTGCCCATTGCTGACGACCTCGGCGCGCACAGTCGCGGGACGAATTCCGCAAACGTCACAGATCCCTTTTGCCATTTTCAGCTCCGATCAGATTTGCCGGAAAGCATCGTCCTGCATGGAGAAGGGTGCGCGACCCGGGGACGAGCAGGGCCGCACACGTTGTCCACGCGGCGGAAGCATCTGGCGGAGCCGTTGCGCATGAGGTTCTTGGACGCGTCAGTCCATTGGGCTCTGCTTGCCAGGTCCATGCGAGCCTCCTAGGCTCAACGCCGCGATCTCTGACGTCGGAAGGATAACGCATGGCGTGGCCACCTGACCTCCGCACTTTCCCTTAGGGACAATCCGCTTTGCCAGCTCGCCAAGATCTCGGCATAGTCCGCGTACTGTCGAAAGCCACCGCGCGAGCGTGATGCAGCGTCTCGGCGCGCAAACCTTGCCCCTGGCCATTCTGATGGCCGCCCAAGGCCGGACATCTCGAAGGCTTGGGCGCCTGCGCGCGCGGAGAACGACACACCAAGATTCTTCGCGAGTAGCAATGTTCCTCAGGGAAAATGCGGATGCCCGAACGCGCGGTCAGCGCTCATGTCATCCGGACGGCAGGGTTCAACCTCCAGGAGTTTGCAATGAGCGAAATCCTAGCTCCCGCAACCAAGGCGCCGGACTTCAGGCTGAAGGTCACTCCCGACCAGGAGCTCACCCTTGGCGATCTTCTCGGCAAACCCGTCATTCTCGCGTTCTATCCCGCCGACTGGAGCCCCGTCTGCGGCGACCAGATGACCCTCTACAATCAGATCCTCCCCGAGTTCCGCAAATTCGACGCCGAGTTGCTCGGCATTTCCGTCGACGGCGTCTGGTGTCACCAGGCCTTTGCGCGGGAGCGCAATCTGCACTTTCCCCTTCTTGCCGACTTCCATCCGAAAGGCGCGGTCGCAAAGCTCTATGGCGCCTATCGCGAGCAGGAGGGCGTGTGCGAACGGGCCCTGTTCGTCATCGACGCAAAGGGCATGATCGCCTGGAGCTACCGCTCGCCGATTGCCGTCAACCCCGGAGCCGACGGCATTCTGGACGCTCTCGAGCGCCTGCCAAAACATGGCCAGTCACCGGAGGAGACGAACGATGTCACAGTTGCGAGTGCCCGTCGGGCCAACTGACCACATCCGCGGCAACCTCGCCGCCGCCGTGACTTTGGTTGAATACGGCGACTATCAATGTCCGCATTGCGCGATGGCTCACCCAGTCGTCGCCAGCATTCGTCAGCAGCTCGGGCCCAACCTGTGTTTCGTCTTTCGGCACTTTCCGCTGACCGAAATACATCCGTTCGCAGAACCTGCGGCCGAAAGCGCCGAGTTTGCCGGTGAGCATGGTCGCTTCTGGGACATGCATGACGGGCTTTTCGAAAACCACGACAATCTCGCGCTTCCGACCCTGCTGGATCTGGCGAGATTGCTCGACCTTCCCAGAGCGGAGCTGCAGGACGTCCTCGCCACCGAGAAGTACCAGCCCGCGATCCAGTCCGATTTCATCGGCGGCGTGCGCAGCGGCGTCAACGGCACGCCGGCTTTCTTCATCAACGGCGTTCGTCACGACGGTTCCTACGCCTACAAGGATCTCATGATTTCGATCCAGGCGGCGCTTGCACGCTGAAGCGACGGCAAGGGCTTCTCCATCCTCTCGCTTCGTCGGGGTCTCCTGCCGTGTCTCCTTCCTGGTCCGACCACGTCGAACGGTACGGACGCGCCTACGGCGCAACGCAAGCGGCGTGGCGAACGCTGACGTTCTATGAGCGGTTCGAGCAGATCATCTCGCTCGTTCTCACGGGCCTGATCAGTCTCGTCATCATCGGAGCCATGCTCAACCTCACCTTCCGGATCGCGCTTCTTCTGATTTATGGGCTGATCGATCCCGCCGAGCAGGAGCTGTTCCACGCCATATTCGGGATGGTGCTGACGGTTCTGATCGCCCTTGAACTCAATCATTCGATCCTCGGAGTCCTCGAACGAAAGAACAGCATCATCCAGGTGCGAACCGTGGTGCTCGTCTCGTTGCTTGCGCTCGTGCGCAAGTTCATCGTCATGGATACGGGAAAGACTGAGCCAGTGACGATCATCGGCCTCGCGCTGTCAGTCGTCGCGCTCGGGATCGTGTACTGGCTCGTGCACGATCAGGACCGCAAGGAGGTTGCAGGCGCCGAACAGCGATCCGAGAACCAAACCTAGGCGCCCAGGAAGGCGGCGAGATGCGGCGCCGTCCGGCTCGCCCGCGATGCTGCAATCTGCGTCGGCGTGCCGGCTGCCACGACTTTCCCGCCGTCTTCGCCCGCGCCCGGACCCATGTCGATCACCCAGTCGCTGCCGGCGACGACATACATGTCGTGTTCGACAAGAACGACGGTGTTGCCACCTTCCACCAGACGATCGAGTTGGGCGACCAGCTTTTCCACGTCGGAGGGATGAAGTCCGGTCGTCGGCTCGTCGAGCACGTAGAGCACGCTGCCCCGGTTCGCCTGCTGCAGTTCGGTCGCGAGCTTCACCCGCTGCGCCTCGCCGCCCGACAGCTCCGTGGCGGACTGTCCAAGGCGGATGTAACCGAGACCGACTTCGCGGATCACGCCCAGCGATCGGTTCAGGGCAGGATCGTCCGCAAAGAACGCGTGGGCGGCGTCGACCGTCATGCCGAGGACATCGGCGAT
>JAQGKM010000434.1 GCA_028290125.1 Hyphomicrobiales bacterium
GCAGTCGGACGGAATTGATGTTCCAGGTTGCAATCTTGAAAGCCACCAGCCACCTCGTTGTCTGGCTGGAGGTCGCACAAACGGAGCGGCGCTTCAACCCCGGCGGCAGCTTTGACGCGATCGCAGATCCTAGTTGAATTTTTCGTAGTTGATCTTGAACAGAGACTGATCGGGCTTCTGGGCGAGATCGACGTTCGTGAGCGAGACAAGCGTCTCGTATCCTTGCGGGTCAGTGACAGTCCACTGCTTCAGATTGAAGCTGGCCGTGTCGAAGACGAGCCGGATTCGCGAGGTGCCGCCGAACGTGGCCTTGTCTTCCACGAGGATAGCAACCGACTTCTCGTCCGAGCGGACATCCAACACCTTCGTGTCGCGACCGATGTCGATCCGCTCTTTCAGCAGAAACTTCAGCGGCGTCTGACCGATGAAATACACATCCTGGGTGGCGAGCTTGCGATCTCGGATGGCGACAGACGTGCCGTCGGCGATGATCTCGAGCGTGGCGGGGCGGGCATATTCGAAGCGAAGCTTGCCGGGACGCTGGACGTAGAGCGTTCCGCCCGTCTTGCGCCCGTCGGCGCTCAGTTGAACGAAGTCCGCCACCATCGTCAGGTTCGAATTGAAATAGGCATTGGCCTTCGTAACCGCGGTCGCCGGGTCGATGCTGGGCTTTGCGGCCGCGCCCGGGGCTTGCTTGGTGATCGCCTTGCTGGCCGCTCCGGAGGGCGGCGCCAGGTTCATGGGCGCGGCTGCCTGCGCGCAGGCTTGGCTGGCGGCGATCGACAGGGCGAGACAGGTCAGGCTGACAAGCCGGGCAGACGACATGTGCGGTTCGTTCCTCTTGCTACGATTGGCTTCGGGTAGGCCAGCCCAATGGCGATTGTAAGACGAACGGCTCAGTCCGGGTCGCCGTCGAAAGCGCCTCGGTCGATGCCGCCACCCACCAGGATTTCTCGTTTTCCCGCGTGGTTCGCTGGGCCGACAACGCCCTCTTTCTCCATCCGTTCGACCAGAGAGGCGGCCTTGTTGTAGCCGACTGAAAGGCGACGCTGGATGTAGCTCGTCGAGCATTTCTTGTCGCGCAGCACGATGTTGACCGCGCGATCGTAAAGGTCGCTCGACTCTTCCGCATCCATGCTGCCCGGGGTAGCCGCAGGCGCATCGTCTCCGGAGAACTCGTCTTCCGAGGTGATTGCGTCGAGATACTCGGGCTGCCCCTGCAGTTTCAAATGCGAGACAATCTTTTCGACTTCACCGTCCGTCACGAACGGCCCGTGGACACGGGAGATACGTCCGCCGCCCGCCATGTAGAGCATGTCGCCCTGCCCGAGCAATTGTTCGGCGCCCTGCTCGCCAAGGATGGTGCGGCTGTCGATCTTGGAGGTGACCTGGAAGGAAATCCGGGTCGGGAAGTTCGCCTTGATCGTGCCGGTGATCACGTCCACGGAGGGACGCTGCGTCGCCATGATCAGGTGGATGCCCGCAGCACGCGCCATCTGCGCAAGCCGCTGGATCGCGCCTTCGATGTCCTTGCCGGCGACCATCATCAGGTCAGCCATCTCGTCGACGATGACCACGATGTAGGGCAACGGCGAGAGATCCATATCCTCTTTTTCGTAGACGGCTTCGCCGGTCTCGCGGTCGTAGCCCGTCTGCACCGTACGCGAGATGACCTGTCCCTTGGCGGCGGCTTCGGCCACACGCGCATTGAAGCCGTCGATGTTGCGAACGCCGACTTTCGACATCTTCTTGTAGCGGTCTTCCATCTCGCGAACCGCCCACTTCAGGGCGACGACTGCTTTCTTCGGATCGGTTACGACCGGCGTCAGGAGATGCGGAATCCCGTCGTAGACCGACAGTTCGAGCATCTTGGGATCGACCATGATCAGCCGGCATTCTTCCGGCCGCAGCCGGTAGAGCAGCGACAGGATCATCGTGTTGATCGCGACCGATTTGCCGGAGCCCGTGGTGCCGGCGACGAGAAGATGCGGCATGCGCGCGAGATCGACGATCACGGGTTCGCCGCCGATGGTCTTGCCGAGCGCGATTGCGAGGCGATGCTTGCTTTTCTCGAAGTCCTCCGAGGAGAGAAGCTCGCGCAGGAACACCGTTTCCCGGCGCTGGTTGGGGAGTTCAATGCCGATCGCATTGCGACCCTGGACCACCGCGACGCGTGCCGAGATGGCCGACATGGAGCGTGCAATGTCGTCGGCGAGACCGATGACGCGCGATGACTTGATGCCTGGCGCCGGCTCGAGCTCGTACAGAGTCACCACCGGACCAGGACGAACGTTGATGATCTCGCCCTTCACGCCGAAGTCGTCGAGAACGCCTTCGAGCAGGCGCGCATTCTGTTCGAGCGCGTCTTCCGAAATCTTCGTGACGGCCTGCTTCTTCGCCTCGGCAAGCAACAAAAGGGGCGGGAGCTCGTACTCGTTGCTTTTCAGGAGCGACGGTTGAGCTTCACGGCTCGCGCGCTTGCCCGTCTTGATCGCGGGTGCGGGCGCGGTGATCCGCGTGCTGCTTCCGGCTCCACGGATCGGCGCGTCGTCGTCCTCGTCCTCTTCATCGTCCATCAAATCGACGGCGGCCGGCCTGGCGGGGGCCGCCCCGTCCAGTGTCGGCTCTATGCGCTTGGCGCGGGCGGCGGTGGGGTCAGCGGCATCGGTGTCGCGTCGAGCCCGCGCGGCGCCTTGCGGTTCCGCCAGCGGGTGACCGACTGCGCGCGACAGCGCGGACTTGATGCTGAGCAGACCGTGGATGGCGGCCCCAAGCGAAATGAGCCCGAAGCCTGGTTCGCCCGAGACGTCGTCTTCGTCTTCAGTCTGTTTCCGATCTACATCGAGGTCGGTCTCGGATCCCTGGTCGCCCTGATAGGCGCTGGAGATGCCAAAGCCCGACGCCGCGCTTATGGAGAGCAGCGCGACGCCCGCGGCGATCAGGCCCGCGAACATGATCGGAAGGCCCGCTTCGCCGCCAAAGCGGCGGGGCAGGGAGAGAAGCCCGTCGCCGATCACGCCGCCAAGGCCGGTCGGAAGCGGCCAACGGTCGGTGATCGGCAGAAGCGCGAAAACGGCTGCCGCGGCGATGGTGCCCAATCCCCAGAGGAGGAGGCGCAAGCCCATGCGTTCGAGCCGGCGCGCGGTCAGCAGGCGCCAGGCCCATGACCCGACGGGCACCAGCAGCACGACGCTGGCGAGCCCGAACAACTGCATGACAAGATCGGCCGAGATCGCGCCCGCAGCCCCGAGCCAGTTGCGGGTCGGGGCGGATGTCGCGTGGTTGAGGCTTGGATCCTGGACCGACCAGGTCATCAGCGCAGTCGCCAAGGCGGCGCATCCGATCAGCAGGACGAAACCGGTCAGTTCCGCAAAGCGGCGGATGACGAAGTCCCGGACCGGGTCGGGCAGAAATTGCGTCGATGAAAACGTGGTTGTCCGCATTGCTCCTGCACCGGATCCGGGTCTGTTGAGCTCGGTCTCTGGTGAGCCGAACAGATCATTGGAAGCTAGGGCTGCCGGGTTAAGGGCGGATTAACCCTGAACGCAGATTTCCTGGTCCCAAACGCAAAACGGCGGCGCCGAAGCGCCGCCGTCGAGACCATCCGAAGATGGACAGATCACATGTTGTAGGCGCGCTCGCCATGTTCGGCGAGGTCGAGCCCTTCACGCTCGGCGTCGACCGGAACGCGCAGGCCGATGACCAGATCGACAACCTTGTACAGGATCGCCGAACCGATGCCGGACCAGGCCAGCGTCAGGCCTACGGCCTTCAACTGCGCGATCACCGCCGGAGCGAGTTCGTAAGCGGCGATCGACAGTTCGCCGGGCTTCACTTCATAGTCGGCCACGCCGGTGCCGCCGAGAGCCTGGTTGACCAGGATGCCGGTCGCGATAGCGCCGATGATGCCGCCAATGCAGTGAATGCCGAACACGTCGAGCGAGTCGTCATACCCGAACTTGTTCTTCACCACGGCGACGAAGAAGAAGCAGACCACGGAGGCGAAAGCGCCGAGAACGATCGAGCCCATCGGACCGGCGAAGCCGGAAGCCGGGGTGACCGCCACGAGGCCGGCGACAGCGCCCGAGACCATGCCGAGAAGCGACGGCTTGCCCTTGGTGCCCCATTCGACGAACAGCCAGGCGAGCGAAGCCGCAGCGGTCGCGACGAAGGTGTTGACGAAGGCGAGAGCCGTCGTGCCGTTGGCTTCGAGGTTCGAGCCCGCGTTGAAGCCGAACCAGCCCACCCACAGAAGCGAGGCGCCGATCATCGTCATCGTCAGCGAGTGCGGCGCCATGGCTTCACGCGGGTAGCCCACGCGCTTGCCGAGCATCAGCGCACCGACCAGGCCGGCAATGCCGGCGTTGATGTGCACGACAGTGCCGCCAGCGAAGTCGAGAGCGCCCCAGCTGAAGATCAGGCCAGCGTCGGCCTTGACTTCATCCAGCTTGGCCGTCGCGACCGCCTTGGCGGCGTCGTCAGCAGCAGCTGCAACGGCCTTGGCGGCGTCGCCGATGGCGTCCGGGCCGCCCCAATACCAAACCATGTGGGCGATCGGGAAGTAGATCAGCGTGACCCAGAGCGTCACGAAGACCAGCAGCGCCGAGAACTTGATGCGTTCGGCGAAGGCTCCGACGATCAGCGCCGGCGTGATGCAGGCGAAGGTCATCTGGAAGGCCATGTAGATGTATTCAGGAATGACGACGCCATTCGAGAAGGTCGCGGCGGTCGAGTCCGGCGTGATGCCGATCAGGAAGGCCTTGGAGAGGCCGCCCACGTAGTCGTTGAGGCTGCCGCCGTTGGTGAACGCGAGCGAGTAGCCGTACATGACCCAGAGGATCGAGACGAGCGACACGATCATGAAGACCTGACTGAGAACCGACAGCATGTTCTTCGAGCGGACGAGGCCGCCGTAGAAGAGAGCCAGGCCGGGGATCGACATCATCAGCACGAGCAGCGTGGCGACGATCATCCAGGCGGTGTCGCCCTTGTTGGGAACAGGCGCAGCCGGAGCTTGGGCCAGCGCCACGCTGGCGGAGACCGCCAACGAGGTCAGCCCCAAGCAGGCTGATTTAAGAAAAGAGACGGATTTCATTTTTGACTCCTGAAGCAATCGAAAGAGGACGTCAGAGCGCGTCCGTATCCTTTTCGCCGGTGCGAATCCGAATCGCCTGTTCGAGCGAGCTGACGAAAATCTTGCCGTCGCCGATCTGGCCGGTGCGGGCAGCGGAAACGATGGCCTCTACGACGCGGTCGACCAGGTCGGACGCAATCGCCACCTCGATCTTCAGCTTCGGAAGGAAGCTGACCGCATATTCGGCCCCACGGTAAATTTCCGTGTGGCCCTTCTGGCGGCCATATCCCTTGACCTCGGTGACTGTGAGCCCGTGCACGCCGACGGCGGTGAGCGCATCGCGCACCTCGTCAAGCTTGAACGGCTTGATTATCGCCATCACAATTTTCATCTCAGTTTCCCTGGTTGGCCGTCGTTCCGCGTCACAAGTGACGCCCCCTCCCGGCGCGATCCTGGCCTAGCCGAACGCTGACGTCGTGCGGCTATGCTGAGGCATGTAATTCAAGCCTTATGCCAAGTGTGTGATCGGGCGGCGAGGGTGGGGAAATCAGTCGAGAATCAGCGTGGCCCAAGTTCAGGCTGGCACTTTTGATATCTCCTGCTGAAGCAGTGTGCATTACGCCTCCGCATTGTGCACAAGAATGCGGCAGGAAGTCAGGGCGCCTTATGTCTGATCAGGCCTTCCTGCATAACCGAGGCAATCAACTCGCCCTGTCGATTAAAAAGGCTTCCCCGACAGAGTCCACGTGCGCCGCTGGCGTTCGGGCTTTCCTGATCGTACAGGAGCCACTCATCCGCCCGGAACGGACGGTGAAACCAGAGGGAATGATCGAGGCTCGCCACCTGCATGGACCCATCGAAAACGGATCGCCCGTGACTGACGAGCGAGGTGTCGAGCAAAGTCATGTCAGACAGGTAAGCCAGGACGGCGCGATGGATCGACGGGTCGTCCGGCAACCGCCCCGCGGCGCGCATCCAGATCCGCTGCGTCGCGGGCCGCGGCTGCCCCGGATCGCCCGGCGCAAACCGGCTCAAATCCACGGGGCGCAGCTCAATCGGGCGTTGCCGCTCGAAATACCGTCTGACCCCTTCGGGAAGTTGGCTACCCAACGACGCCAAAATGGCTTCCACCCCGGGCAGGTCTTCCGGCGGTGGGACGGCGGGCATGGGCGAGAAGTGCTCCAGGCCGGCCTCTTCGACCTGAAACGAAGCCGACAGAACGAAGATCGTTCGGCCGTGCTGCACGGCGACGCAGCGCCGCGTTGAAAAGCTCGCGCCGTCACGGACCCGTTCGACTTCGTAGACAATCGGCACCGAGGGATCGCCCGGCAAAAGGAAGTAGCAGTGCAGGGAGTGCGGCGCGCGGTGCTCGACCGTTCGGCTCGCCGCCACCAGTGCCTGCGACACGACTAGGCCGCCGAAGACACGCTGCCAGCCGACATCCGGGCTCGTGCCCCGGAAGATGTTCTTCTCGATCCGCTCGAGATCCAGAATGGTCAGCAGGTCCTGGAAAGCTGTCGACATCGTGCTGCCTTTCGCGTCATCCCGTCAGGTGAATCAAGACAGGCGAGAACGTCAAGTGCGGCCCTGCCCCGCATGACCTCGCGCGCTGGAACTGGTAATGTGCCGCCCGTTGAAAGGTGACGGTCGTGCATGACATTCTGATTTGCGGCGGCGGCGTCGCCGGTCTTTCCCTTGCTCTCTCGCTTCGCCGCGCTTTCGGTGAGCAGTTGCGGATCGGGCTCGTCGATCCGGTTTTCGGCGAACGGGAAAGCAATGTCCGCACATCGGCGCTGACCGCCGGATCCCGCAATCTTCTCGAGGCGATCGGAATCTGGCCGAGCATCGCGCCGCGCGCGCAGCCGATACTTGGAATGAAGATCACCGACTCACGGCGCAACGACGCCGTGAGACCGATGTTCCTCGCTTTCGAAGAGCCGCTCGACGATGGGTCGCCTTTCGCCTGGATGATCCAGAATGCCGATCTTGTCGCGGTCCTTGAACAAGCGGTCGCAGACGCCGGGATCGACATTTTCCGGAGCGCGGTCTCGCGCATCAAGGATCAGGGCCGCGCCATCGAGTTGATCTTGCGGGATGGGCAAAGCCGAGCCGCGCGTCTGGTCGTCGGTGCAGATGGCGTGCAAAGCCGTATCCGGCGAGCGTGCGGCATCGAGACCGTCGGCCGCGATTACGACCGGACGGCGATCGTTGCGACGCTCGCGCATGAGGAAGACCATGCTGGTGTCGCGGTTCAGCATTTCATGCCGGCCGGTCCTTTCGCCATGCTTCCCCTTACCGGTCGCCGATCGTCAATCGTCTGGACCGAGCCGAACGACGAAGCGAGGAGCTACCTGGCGATGTCGGACGAGGATTTCGTCGCCGAGGTCGATCGCAGGTTCGGGCCGTCTCTGGGGCGCTTTCAACTCGAGGCGAGGCCGGCCGCGTTTCCGTTGAGAGTTCATATCGCGAGGCGCTTCACGGCCCACCGTGTCGCGTTGATCGGCGACGCCGCGCACCTCGTTCATCCGCTCGCAGGGCAGGGCCTCAACCTAGGCCTGCGAGATGTCGCGGCTCTCACGGGACTTCTGGCGGATCCTATCCGGCTCGGGCTCGATGTAGGCGGCGCGAGCGTCCTGGCGGCCTATGAGCGCGCCCGCTACTTTGACACCGTCGCGATGATGGCGGGCACGGACGGCTTGCATCGCCTGTTCGCCAATGACTCTGGACCTTTGCGAGCCCTGCGCGACCTGGGCCTGGGTGTGGTGAACCGCTTGCCGCGCCTTAAACGAACCCTGGTCCGCGAAGCCGCCGGATTGGCGGGCGATGTTCCGGCGCTCCTGCGCGGGCGGCTTCCCTGAGGTCAGCCCTCAAGCGGGCGGGCCTCATCCGGAACCATGATCGGGATACCATCGCGGATCGGATAAGCGAGCCGCGCGGTGCGAGATATGAGCTCCTGTCGCGCGCGGTCGTATTCGAGTGTTTCCTTGCTGAGCGGGCACACAAGGATCTCCAGCAGCCGCGGATCGATGATCGACGGCTCGGGTGCAGAATCTTCGCCAGCTTCGCTCACGTCCTCGTCTCCGGTCTTTGGCCTATTGCAGGCTGGTGCTCGGGCCGCTGCCGCGCGCCAGCTCGATTTCCGTGATGGCGATCAGCACGTCGGCCCGCGCCTTCAGCGTCACCGCCTCCAGCAACGCCTGCTTCTCTTCCGGACCGAACGGGCTCATCATGGCGAGCGCGTTGACCAGCGCCTCGTTGGGCGTCTGCTCGATGCTCTTCCAGTCGATCTTCAGCCTGTTCGCCTCGGCGAAGTTGCGCAGCGTCCGAAGAACGCCCGCACGGTCCATGTCCTCGTCGCCGCCTTCAAGATCGAGGTCCTGCGAGAATTCGTCGTAGGTGGCGATGCATTGCCTGTAGGGAGTGAGGACCGACAGTTCTTCTGCGACGCGAAACCGCGAAATACCCGTCAATGTCACCATGAAGCGCCCGTCGCCGGTTTCGGCGAACTGGGTGATCTTTCCGAGACAGCCGACCTCGTGCAATTCCGAGTGGGCGTCAGCGCCCTCGCGGCGTGGCTGCACCATTCCGATCATCCGGTCGGCGCGGATCGCATCTTCGATCATCGCAAGATAGCGAGGCTCGAAGATGTTCAGCGGCAATTCTCCGCGCGGCAACAGAAGCGCCGACGCGAGGGGAAAGATCGGTATGACGGTCGGTAGCTCGTCGGTGCGTTCGGGTGACGTGTTGATGCCCATTTCCCTCTCCTCGATTCAGGAGAACAGCAGCGTCGACAGCTTGCGGCGCGCGTTGATCGTGTCTTGTTCCAGCGGACCCCAGGCCTCGAAGAACTGCAGCAATTGCTGCCGCGCCTTGTCGTCTTCCCAGGTGCGCTGCTTCTTGATGATGTAGAGCAGGGCGTCGGCGGCGGCCTGTCGCTCGCCGCGTCCATTCAGCGCAACCGCCAGGTCGAAGCGGGCCTGATGATCGTCTGGGTCAGCGGCGAGCTTCGCCTCGAACTCACCGAGGTCGCCGAGATCGGCGGCCTTGAGTGCGAGATCCACGGCGGTACGCACAGCCTGAACCTTCGTATCGGTGGCGCCTTCGGGCGGGAGTGACTCGAGAACGGCCAAGGCGTCGGTCGGGCGATCCAGCGCCAGCAGCGCGCGCGCCAGGCCGGCAGCGGCGGCAGCATTATCGGGCTCCGCCTGGAGGATTTCGGAGAAGATCTCGCCCGCCTCCTGCATCCGCTCTTCGGCAAGCGCGGCTTCACCCTCGGCAAGGAGCGCGCCGATTTCATCTTCTACCGGCCCGACGAGGCGTTCGATGAATCCCTTGATCTGGCTTTCAGGCAGCGCGCCGACAAATCCGTCGACCGGGCGGCCGTTCTGAAACGCCACGACCGCCGGAATGGATTTGATGCCGAGCTGGCCCGCGATCTGCGGATGCTCGTCAATGTTCATCTTGACGAGTTTGACCTTGCCGCCTGCCGACGCCACCGTCTTTTCGATGATGGGCGTCATCTGCTTGCAGGGTCCGCACCATGGCGCCCAGAAGTCCACCAGCACCGGCCGGCGCGTGGACTCAGAAATGACGTCGTCACGGAACGTCGCCGTGGTCGTGTTTTTGATCAGGTCGCCCACACTTTGCTGGGCCGTCTCGGTGCTCTGGGCGAACATCGTCTTCCTTCCGCGCTACGCTCGCGATTGTCCTTCATCACATGGGGCAACGGTCGCCGATCTGCAACTCGCCGTATGCAGATTGAACGTTCCTGGAGCTTTTTGATTTTCCTGCCAAGATGCGGTTGCAATCGCAATTGGAATGCGGCATATACCCGCCACCGGCAACGCCGGACGGATGCGGGTGTAGCTCAGGGGTAGAGCACAACCTTGCCAAGGTTGGGGTCGAGGGTTCGAATCCCTTCGCCCGCTCCAAACTTTCAAGCGCCAATCCCCAGCGCTTTGGTTCTGAGACATCTCAGATAGTCGGCGCGTGCCAATCGGCGCGTCGCTCGCCGCGATGAATAATCAAAAATCTTTGTCTCTCCAAGGCTTGCAGGTCGCCTTCGACAGGACCTAACATCGGTTCATGGTCGAGACGGTCATCACTATTCGCAATGCGCGAGCGTCGGATGCAGAAAGCATCGCCGACGTTCATGACGCTGCCTGGCGCGACGCGTATCGGGGGATCATTCCCGGTCGCGAGCTGGAGCGCATGATTGCACGACGCGGACCAAAATGGTGGGACTCTGCCATTCAGCGAGGCTCGCGGATCGTCGTTCTCGAGTTCGACGACGCGGTCGAAGGATACGCGAGCTACGGTCCAAACCGTGTTCCGGCGCTGCCGTATCAGGGCGAGATTTATGAAATCTATCTCGCCCCCGAATTCCAGGGGCTAGGCTTTGGCAGCGGGCTCTTCAAGGCCGCACGGTCAGACCTCGCCAATCATGGTTACACCTCGGCTCTGGTGTGGGCGCTTGCTGACAATGAGCGCGCACTGGCGTTTTACCGGAAGCTCGGCGGCCGAACCGTGCGCGAAGCGCAAGAGACCTTCGCCGGTGAGTCCCGCAAACGGATAGCGCTCGGCTTCAGTTGACCTTACATCAAAGTCTGGCTTGCTCCGGGAAGACCCAGCGCCTAAGCAGTGGCCGAAAATGTAAACCCGGAGCAGTACATGCGTCTCGAAGCAGTCTCGATCGGCAAGAATTTCCCGCACGAGGTCAATGTTGTCATCGAAGTGCCGATTGGCGGCGAGCCGATCAAGTACGAGATGGACAAGGAGGCCGGCGCCCTGGTGGTGGATCGCTTCCTCTACACCGCCATGCGCTATCCGGGAAACTACGGCTTCATTCCGCACACGCTGTCGGACGATGGCGATCCCTGCGACGTGATCGTGGCCAACACTCGTGCGATCATTCCGGGCGCCATCATGAGCTGTCGCATCGTCGGCGTTCTGCTGATGGAAGACGAGGCTGGCGGCGATGAGAAGCTCGTTGCGGTGCCTTCCACCAAGCTGACGCGCCGTTACGAGAGCGTTCAGAACTACACCGACCTGCCGAAGATCACGCTCGAACAGATCGAGCACTTCTTCACGCATTACAAGGATCTGGAAAACGGCAAGTGGGTCAAGGTGCAGCGCTGGGGCGACGCCGCCGAAGCGCATGCGCTGATCGTGAAGGGCTACGAGCGCGCGAAAGCCGCCAAGCCCTGACGCGCCGTCAGTTCTGACGTTCGAGCAGGAACACCGCCTGCTCGCCGAACATGTTCCAGACCCACCAGGGAGCGCTCACGCGCATGGGCGCCCCTGAGCTGTCGAGAGCGACAGCCCGGTCGATCCGGGCGTCGACCTCGTCGACAAGCGAGACGAAGTCCCGGATCGTGCAGAAGTGGATGTTTGGCGTCTCGTACCACGCCAGCGGCAGATTCTCCGTTACCGGCATGCGGCCCCGGAAGATCAACTGGCCCCTGATCCGCCAATGCCCGAAATTCGGGAACGACACGATGGCGCGCCGGCCGATCCGAAGCATCTGCTCGAGCACCCGCTTGGGATTACGTGTGGCCTGAAGCGTCTGCGACAGAATGACATAATCGAAACTGTCGTCCGGATAATCGATCAGATCCGTATCGGCGTCGCCCTGGATGACCGACAGCCCCTTGGCCACACAATCATTGACGCCGCGCTGAGACAGTTCGATGCCGCGCGCATCGACGCCGCGGTCGTCCGCGAGCAACCGCAGCAAGGCGCCATCGCCGCAGCCGATATCGAGAACGCGGGTGTTCGACGCCACCATGTCGGCGACGACGAGCAGGTCGACGCGCGCCGTGTCGGAGCCGACCGGAAACGAACGCTCGCTCATGTCGACGCCTTTGCTTCTTTGAGACCGCGGGCCCGCGCAGCGCTTTCGATGAAGCCGGACGTGGTGGCGAACAATTCGGGCAGGTCCAGCAGGAAGGCGTCGTGGCCCTTGTCGGTCTCGATCTCGACGAACGAGACGGATGCGCCGCCGGCGTTCAAGGCGTGCACGATGGCGCGTGAAGCGGATGTCGGGAAAAGCCAGTCCGAGGTGAAGGACACGACGCAAAAACGAGTCCTGGTGTGCTGGAATGCTCGCGCCAGACTGCCTTCGTAGTCGCCGGCGAGATCGAAGTAGTCCATGGCGCGCGTCAGGTAGAGATAAGAGTTCGCGTCGAAGCGCTCGACGAAGGTCGAGCCCTGATAACGCAGATAGCTTTCGATTTGAAAGTCCGCGTCGAAGGTGAAAGTCGGCGCCGTCTTGTTCTGGAACTTGCGTCCAAATTTGCGATGCAGCGCCTCATCCGACAGGTACGTGATGTGCGCAGCCATGCGGGCGACCGCGAGGCCCTTGGTCGGATGGCGACCCGTCTCGAAGTAGCGCCCTCCCGCCCATTCGGGATCCGCCATGACGGCCTGGCGTCCGACCTCGTGGAAGGCGATGTTCTGGGAGGAATGGCGCGGAGCAGTCGCGATCGGGATCGCGCAGAAGACGCAATCGGGATAACTCGCCGCCCATTGCAGCACCTGCATGCCGCCCATGGAGCCCCCGATCACGCAGAACAATTGCGCGATGCCGAAGTGATCGATCAGCATCTTTTGTCCGCGCACCATGTCTCGGATCGTCACCATGGGCATGTCGAGCCCATACGGCTTGCCGGTCGCCGGGTTGGTTGACGCGGGCCCGGTCGTGCCGAGGCAACCTCCGACGACATTCGAGCATATGACGAAGAAGCGGTCCGTATCGACCGGCTTTCCAGGCCCGACCATCGTCTCCCACCAGCCGGGCTTTCCGGTCAGCGGGTGAACATTGGCGACATGCTGATCGCCCGTGAGGGCATGGCACACCAGAATGGCGTTGCTCTTGTCGGCGTTCAGCGTGCCATATGTCTGATAGGCGATGGTGAGGGGCGCGAGGCTGACGCCGGAATCCATGACCAGCGGCTCGTCAGCGGAGAAGCGCAGGACAGGGCTGTGCGGGGCGTCGGCCTCCAGCCACGCGGCGTGACCTGCCCTGAGAGGTTCGATCTCCGACACAGACCCGGCTCCATACTCTGCGTCCGGTTTTTCGAACGGCGCGTTCGGTATCTAGGATCGGCTCAAGGGCAAGTCAAGTTTCCGCAAGTCAAGATCCGGCCAGCGCGGTTTCCTTTGCATTGGAACCCAGCCGACATTAAGACAGGCGCTCGCAACAAGCATCAGAGCGAGACTCCCTCGTGGCCGCCATGTCTGACGCCGACCGGGATCCCCAAGACATCCTCGGCGAACTTCGCATCGAGATCGACCGGATCGACACGGACGTGCACCGGTTGTTGATGTCGCGTGGCGAAATCATCGATCGACTGATCGCCGTGAAGGCGCGCCAGGGCGGAGGGTCCGCGTTCCGCCCGGGACGCGAGGCGGAGATGATGCGTCGTCTCGCTGAGCGCCACACCGGTCTGCTGCCGCTCGACACGGTCGAGAGCATCTGGCGGATCATCATCGCAACGTTCACCTATGTTCAGTCCAATTACAGCGTTCATGCGGACATATCCGGCGGCGATGCCGCCATGCGGGACGCAGAGCGTTTCCACTTCGGTTTCACGGTCCCGTACGTTCCCCACCACGGGGCGGCGGGCGTCATCGACGCCGTCGCGCGATCGGCCGGCGATCTCGGCATGTTCCGGGTCGATGGCGGCGTTGCGACCGGCCCCTGGTGGACGCGGCTCATCTACCCCGAAGCTCCGAAAATCATCGCCCGCCTCCCGTTTGTGGAACGGCCGGATCATCCCGCCGGGATGCCGGTTTTCGTGATCGCCAAGCCGCTGGCGGACGCCGCCGCGCGCGAGATCGTGCTGTGGTCGATCCAGCTGGAGCGATGGCTCGACGGCTTGCCGGCCGCCCTGGCGGGCGTCGGCGGCGAGATCATCGGCAATGCAGCAGATCAGAACGGGCTATCGGTTCTGGCCGCGATTCCGGCGTCGGCCCCCGACGCCGGAATCCAGGCGGCTCTCGCGAAAGCCGGCGCCAGCGGGGCCCCGATCCACGAGGTTGGCAATCACGCTGCGCGCTTCACCTATAATGGCTAGTGTTCAGGCCCGGCGCTTGCCGGTGCGGCCCTCGACCCAGGAAACAGCATGACGTCCTCTCTCACCCCTGATCGTCCGGTGCCGCGTCCCGGCGTAATGGCGATCGACCCCTACGTGCCTGGCAAGAGTGGCGCGCCCGGCGCTGCGAAGGTCTTCAAGCTGTCGTCGAACGAGACGCCGCTTGGCCCGTCGCCGCAGGCTGTCGCGGCGCTCGGTCAGGCGGCCGGCAAGCTCGAACTCTATCCGGACGGTTCGGTCGCGAGACTGCGCGCCGCCATCGGCGCAGCTTTCGGTCTCGATGCAAACCGCATTGTCTGCGGCAACGGGTCGGACGATCTCCTGCATCTTCTCGCCATGGCTTATGTCGGCCCCGGCGACGAAGGCATCCTCACGGAGCATGGGTTTGCCGTCTACAAGATCGCCATCCTGGCCTCCGGCGGAACCCCGGTGGTCGCGCGCGAGACAAACCTCACGGCGGACGTCGACGCCATTCTGGCGTGCGTGACCGATCGCACGCGCATCGTCTACATCGCCAATCCCAATAATCCGACCGGCACGTTCCTCCCCGTCACCGAGATCGAGCGTCTGCACGCGGCCTTGCCGAAGAACGTGCTGCTTGTTCTCGACGGCGCCTATTCGGAATATGTCCGCCGTCCGGATTATTCCGACGGGACCGAGATGGTCACCCGGCACAACAATGTCGTCATGACGCGGACGTTCTCGAAAATCTTCGGGCTCGCGAGCCTGCGTCTCGGCTGGTGCTATGCACCGGCGGACGTCTGCGATGCGCTGAACCGGATCCGTGGTCCGTTCAACGTCAATGGCGGTGCGCTCGAAGCCGGCATCGCATCGCTCGCTGATGTCGCCCACCTCGAGAAGGCCGTGGCGCACAACGATCGCTGGCTCGTCTGGCTGACCGACGAACTGCGCGCGCTCGGCCTGGAAGTCACGCCCAGCGTTGCGAACTTCGTGCTGATTCATTTCCCGCCGGCGTCCGGGCTCAGCGCCGCCGCCGCCGACGACTTTCTGACGAAGCGCGGCCTCATCCTGCGCGGCGTCGGTTCATACGGATTGCCGGACGCTCTGCGCCTGACCGTCGGAACCGAAGAAGCCAATCGGCTGGTGGTGGATGGTTTGCGAGACTATCTCAAGGCCGCGCGTCATGGCTGATCGCTTCGGAGAACCCTTGCCCGACGCCCTGTTCGAGCGCCTGACGATCGTCGGCGTCGGCCTCATCGGCTCGTCGTTGTTGCGCGTTGCGCGCCAGCGCAATCTTGCAAGAACACTCGTCGCCGTCGATGCTTCGGAGGCCGTCTGCACGCGCGTCCGCGAAATCGGCATTGCCGACGAAGTGACCTCGGACGCACGCGACGGTGTCCGCGGGTCCGATCTGGTGATCCTGTGCACACCGGTCGGCGTCATCGCGAATGTTGCGCGCGACATTGCGCAGCATCTCACGGCGAATGCCATCCTGTCGGACGTCGGCTCCGTCAAGGGCGCTGTTGTCGCCGGGATCCAGCCGCACCTGCCGGCAAGCGTACATTTCATCCCGGCGCATCCGGTCGCCGGCACCGAATATTCGGGACCAGACTCCGGGTTCTCGACGCTGTTCGTGGACCGCTGGTGCATCCTCACGCCTCCCGAGGGAACGGACGCGCAAGCGATCGAGAAATTTCAGGCGTTCTGGAGCGAAGCGGGATCGAATGTCGAGATCATGACGCCTTCGCACCACGATCTGGTGCTGGCGATCACAAGCCATGTTCCGCATCTCATAGCCTACAACATCGTCGGCACGGCAGCTGACCTCGAAGAGGTCACACAATCCGAGGTGATCAAGTTCTCGGCCGGCGGCTTTCGCGACTTCACGCGGATCGCTGCGTCGGATCCGACGATGTGGCGCGACATCTTCCTGAACATTCGCGACGCCGTGCTCGAGATGCTCGGGCGCTTCAACGAAGATCTCGCCGCCCTGCAGCGCATGATCCGCTGGGGCGACGGGCAGGGACTTTTCGATCTGTTCACGCGAACTCGCGCCATTCGCCGCAGCATTATCGCGCAAGGCCAGGAAACGCAGGCGCCGGATTTTGGCCGCCGCAGCGCGCCCCCGGATCAATAAAGCGGGGCGAGGACCTGTCCGGTCCGGAATGGACCCAGCTGAACGCGCCCGTCCTGCATCTGCATCGGCCATTGCACCGGCGTGCCATCCTTGCGGGTCAACAGCGAGCCGAGCAATTGGGTGACGCCACCACCGCCGAGGCCAAAGCGCGCGAGGAGCGGACCGATGCCGATGGCCGACACATCCAGTTTGCCCTGAAGGCGCCGGGACGGATCGAGATTGATCGCGCCCTTCGCGTCGACCAGAACTGAACCCTTCGCAAATTTTCCGCTTTCGATTACAAAGTTGCCGCCCTGGTTGCGCCAGCTCTCGAGCAGACTTCGCCAACCTTGCGGAGGCAGGTCGGCGAGCTTGGTGGCGACGCCCGAGACGCCGAGATCGACTTTTTCGGGCGTGCCGATCAGGCCATTCAGTGCAGGGCTGCTCATTTGCGTCAGCTGCAGCGCAAGGTCGACAGCCCTGTCTTCGATGGGCCGCGCTGGATCGTACCGGAGGTGAAACTCGGCGGATTTCGCGTCACTTGCGAACAACTCGCCGGTCGGCGATTTCACTTCGACGACCGGGCCCGTCATGGCAAGCGACAGTCTCTCGAGCTGGTTTGAGAAACGGACGGAGACGCGCAAGTTTTCCCAGGTCGCACTCGTCGAGGCTCCATCGACCTCCATCATGAGAGGGCCGTCCACATCGGCGAGCACGAGCGTTGGCGCGTAGATCTGCGTGGCGGCATGCAACGGCCCGGTGCGAATCCGCATCGGGCGACCATCCGGCGTGGCCTCGAACGAAATGGAGGCGCAATGAAGTTCGATCCGGAAGGGGAATCCGGCGATCTTCTGGTCGGCGCAGGTCCACGAACGTCCCTTCGCAGCCTCGGCAGCCCTGATTTTGTCGAGCACTTGGCCCGCTAGGTTCGCCGAGTAGTACCAGTAGCCGCACCAGGCCAGCGCCAGCGTCAGCAGCAGAGCAGGCGGCAGATAGAGCCCGAGCCGGCTCACGACTTGCGGTTGCCGCTCTGGCGACTCATGATCGATTGTCATTCCGTGAAGTCCTGTGACTTTGAAGCTCGCGAGGCCCCGGATGCGAAATCGGTGAAAAATGCGCGACGCTGATGATCTATGGGTATTCGGTTACGGCTCTCTCATGTGGCGTCCCGGCTTCGAATTTGAAGAGCAGGCGCCAGCTCGCATTCGGGGATATCACAGGTCGCTCTGCATATTCTCGCATGTCCATCGCGGGACGCCCGAAAAACCCGGTCTTGTGCTGGGTCTGGACAGAGGCGGCGCCTGTCGTGGCGTCGCGTTCAAAGTTGCGGCTCGTCGTCGGGACGAAACGCTGGCGTATCTGCGTGAGCGCGAGCAGGTCACGTCCGTTTATCTCGAGGCGTGGCTCTCGGCTCAACTATCAGACGGGCGTTCCGTGACTTGTGTCGCATACGTCGTCGATCGGTCCCACCCGCAATATGCGGGACGGTTGCCCCAATCTGATCTGCTGAGGCTTGTGGCGCAGGGTCACGGTGTTTCGGGCGCAAATGTCGACTACGTCCGGTCGACGCATGAGCACCTGCTTGCTGCGGGCATTCAGGATCCGACGTTGTCCTTCGTGCTCGAACATCTGCCGCCGACGGACGTCAGGCGATTTGGCGATTTTTCTGAATGATGTGCGAGAGCGCCGGACCTTTCGACAATGCCTCGTCGAGGAGTTTGTTCGAGGCTGCCTCGATGCGATCTTGCAGAAGCTCGAGAAAGGCTTCCTTCTCGAGGCCGGGCGCGATCGGCGCGAGGATGTCGAGCACGATGGTTCCGGGTCGTCGCAACCAGCTGCGGCGCGCCCAGAAAAGCCCGGAGTTCAAGGCGATCGGCAGACAGGGCACACCGCTCTGCTCATAGATGAAGGCGACGCCGAACTTGTACTTTGGCGGCGCGCCCGCAGGACGGCGGGTGCCTTCCGGAAAGATGAAGAGAACGCGATTCTGCGCGAAAATCTGCCGCGCACGTTCTGCCGCTTGCGCCAGGGCGCTGCTGCCGCTCTTGCGGTCGATCGCGACCTGGCCGGATTTCAAAAGATACCAGCCGAAGAAGGGAATGTAGGTCAGTTCCCGTTTCAGTATGTAGCAGAAGTCATCGAACAGCAGCGTAAGGGCGAATGTCTCCCAGATTGATTGATGCTTGGCTGCAACGATGAACGGAGTTGCCGGGATGTTTTCGCGTCCTCGGAATTCGAAGTCTGTTCCACAGACTGTCTTCAGAAGCCAAAGGGAGGATCGCGCCCAAAGACGTGCAAGTTCGAAGATGAAGCGGCGCGGCAACGCCAAGGTAGGCAGCCCGATGACAAGCAGTCCCACGAGATTGATGTAGAACAGGCAGTTGAACACCAGAGAACGGATGAGCAGCAGCATTTCGATCGCCTTGGGCCTTTTCGGGCGTCAACTTATTTCGAATGTGCCGCCGTGGCCAGAGCAACGTCTCCGCTTCATGCCGCAGCGCTCGACGTCTTCAGTCGAGCCAGCGCGATCACGTACTTCAGATATTCGGTTCCCAGTACACGCGCTGCGTACGCCGATCGCCACCAGCCTGGTTCCTTCATGCCAAGCGCCACGACGGGGTAGGCTCGCAGATCATATCGCGGCATCTCGTGGCGCAGCTCAGCCATGGCGCGCGGCATATGGTAGTTCGACGTGACCACGATGATGGACGGCTCGATCCCGTTCTGCTCAGCCCAGAGACGCGCCTCGCGCGCATTTCCGATTGTGTTCACGGCTTCATAGCCAAGATCGACGCAGCATTCGATCAGATCGCGAGAGCGCGGGTTTAACCGTGCGATCTCGGTTTTGGTGATCGCCTGGTTGACCCCGGTGATCAGCAAGCGGTCGGCGTAGCCCCGCGCAAAAAGCTCTATCGCGTCAGCGACACGATCCGCGCCGCCGGTCAGGACGACCATGCCTTGCGCATGGGACACCTCAGCCGGAGGCTGTTGTTCGATTTCTTTCAGGAACAGCACGAAACCCAAGGCGAAACCAGCCAGGGCGAGGAGCGCCCCTGCCCCGAAGATCCGATGGGCATGAACCCGCTTCTTCATTCGAGACCTTGCAGGTGACGAAAGACAACGGAGCGGGATGTCAGGCCAGTGAGGACGGCGACCGCCACAGCAATGACGGCTGTCGAAACATAACCGGCGGCGCCCAGCGAGAACGTCCCAAACAGCGCCTCCAGCTGATCGCCACCAAAATTCGCCATCCAGCGCGTCGACAGCAGGCTCGCCAGAATGAACGCGCCAACCGCCGCGAGGGCGCCAATGACGCCGCCTCGTAATCCGAGCAGCAGAAAGTGGCGCTGGAATTGCCGCGCAATATAGGAATCCCGCGCGCCGACAAAGTGAAGCACGTTGATCACCTCGCGGCTTCCCGCCATGGCCCCCCGCGTGGCGAACGCCACAGCAAGCGCCATGGCGATGAGCACGAGAAAAAAGATCACGACCGCGACAAGGACCATGGTCTGCGACATCGTCCCAAGCCGCTCGATCCAGAGCTTGTGGTCATCGAGAATGGCGCCGGGCGCAAGTCGCGCGAGACTTGCGCGAAGTTGCGCGGCATCGAGCGGAGTATCGACGGACAGCCGCAAGACGATCATGCGGGGCACTGGCAATTCGCCAAGCTCAAGACCAGCGCCCAACCATGGTTCCAGCAGCTTCTCGGACTCAGCCTTCGAGAAGCTTCGAACCTCGGCTACGCCGGTCGTCTCGCGTGCAAGCTCCTCGGCTTTCCGCAAATCCTGATCGATGTTTCGTCCTGCGGTCGGCTTGACCTGTATCGTCATTTCCCGCGAGACGTCCTGTCGCCAGTCGCGTGAGACGCCATTGACCATGATCGCCGCCCCTGCGGTCAAGGAGGCGAGGAAGGTCATGATCGCGATCACGGTGACCAGCGCGCGCGATGCGATCGCGTCAGGCGGAACGAGCGGCACCTCGCGTCGCGGGATCACGCGATGCTGTTCGGAAACGGCGTTCGGGTCAGAGTCGGCCATGGCGCGTTTAATCATAAATGTGCAACCGCCCATCGCCGAGTACGAGCCGGCGAGCGCCATCGAATTGGTCCATCAGTCCGAGATCATGCGTCGCGATCACAACGGATGTCCCTGAGCGGTGCAGTTCAAGAAAGAGCCGCAGCAGTCGCCGCGCCAGGCTGGGGTCGACATTGCCGGTCGGCTCGTCCGCGAGCAGCAATTCCGGACGCACGATCAACGCGCGCGCGATGGCGGCACGCTGCTTCTCGCCGCCGGAAAGAACCGAGGGGAGAGCATGCATGCGCTCGCCGAGCCCGACCCATCCAAGCAACTCGATGACTTCCGCTCGGTAGGACGCTTCGTCGCGCCCCTGCACGCGAAGCGGCAACGCGACGTTTTCGTAGGTCGTCAGGTGGTCGAGCAACCGGAAGTCCTGAAAGACGACGCCGATGCGCCGTCGCAGGGCCGTGATCTCATCTTTTTCGAGAGTCGCCGCGTCCTTGCCGAACAGCCGGATGAAACCTCGCGTCGGCTGCAGCGACAGCAAGATCAGGCGCAGCAATGTCGTCTTGCCGGCGCCGGATGGCCCCGTCAGGAACTGAAACGACTGCGGTTCGATGGAAAAGGTGAGGTCGCGCAAGACTTCCGGACCCATTCCATACCGAAGCCCAACATTGTTGAACCGTACCAATGCGCTCGACCTCTGGCTTCCCGTTTCGCAGCCCATACGCCCGCTGCCCGCGAATCGGCGGCTGGTCTGCCCGGCCAGCCTAGCATTTTGAGCGCGAGCCCACAGGCGGGTCACGCAGGGAAGGATTGGCGCAGGCTGCGCCCGCCCCTTATAGTCGATTCAGGATCGTAGGGCGCCACCATGACTGACAAGAAGCAACTCCACGTTTTGTTTGACGAGGCCGCGATTGCGGCTCGGGTGGAAGCCATTGCGGAGCAGGTCCGCGCTGCGGATCTGAAGAACCTTCTCGTCGTGGCTGTCCTCAAGGGATCGTTCATGTTTGCGGCCGACCTGCTGCGCGCCATGCACCGCAAGGGGATGCAGCCGCAAGTCGAGTTCGTGCACCTGTCGAGCTACCTGGAGGGCACCGTGTCGCAGGGGCACGTCAAGATCCTGAAGGACATCGAGTCCAATGTTTCGGGCCGCGACGTGCTGCTGGTCGACGACATTCTCGAGTCCGGCCGTACGCTCGCTTTTGCCAAGGACCTGCTGGTCGCGCGCGGCGCCCGCAAGGTGCTGATCAGCGTCATGCTCGAAAAACCGCACAAGCGCGCCGTTCAGGTCGACGCGGATTACGTCGGCTTCAAGAGCCCGGACAAATTCGTCGTCGGCTACGGCATGGACGTTGCGCACAATTACCGGCAGCTTCCGTTTATTGGATGCCTCGACTGATCAGCCGTTCAGGCGCCAGACTTCGAAGTTGAGCGCTGCCGCGAAGGAAACCCACGCGAGATACGGGATGAACAGCGCGCCCGCGAGTTTGTCGCGCTTCCAGAACAGCACACAGGTCCAGAGGATCGTGAGCCAGAGCGGAACGATGACGAGAAGTCCGGCCAGCGGACTGCGACCGCCGAAAAAAGCGACCGACCAGCCGGCGTTGAGCGCGATCTGGAGCAGGAACGCCGCCACGGGTAGCGTCCTGTCGGTATAGTCTGTCCTGAGCACCCGATAAAACGCATAGGCCATCAGAACGTAGAGCGTCGTCCAGGCGGGGCCGAACAGCCAGTTGGGCGGGGTAAAGGAGGGTTTTGCGAGCGCGGCGTACCAACCCGGTATGTTGGGCAGCGTCGCGAAGGTGCCAATCGCGCTGGCGGCAATCACCGGCAGCGCCGCCACGGCCAGGCTGACGAGTTTCCCCGGTGGTCGCTGCTGAATCGTGATCATGAATCCTGTCCGGGTTTGGCTTGCTGAAGAGCGGACTGTATACGGGTCCGAGTTCGACCCGGTTTGATTGCAGGATGGCATGAGCGACGCCCCGCACCAGAAGAAGAATTTCGGCGAAGAAAGTCTCGCCGTACAGGCGATGGGGGTCGTCGATCCGCAGACGCATGCGGTCGTGCCGCCGATCCATATCAGCACGACATTCATCCGTGACGCCGACAACGCCTATCGCTCCGGCTTCGCCTACGGCCGCGCTGACAACGCAACCGTGCGCGAGCTCGAGGCCGTGCTGAAGATGCTTGAGCACGGCGCCGCTTCACTGGCCTTTGGTTCGGGCATGTCTGCGGCGCTGGCCGTCTTTCTCTCGCTGCCGCGCGGCGCCCGATTGCTTGCGCCATCCGTCATGTACTGGGCGTTGCGGCGTTGGCTGATGAACGAGGCGACATCGCACGGGCTTCAGGTTCGCTTTGTGAACATGGAAGACCTGGATGCAGTCCGGGCAGCGGCGCAAGCAGGCTGCGATCTGATCTGGGTCGAGACACCGTCCAACCCGCTTTGGGGCGTGGTCGATCTAGCGGCCGTGGCCGAGGTCGCACACGAAGCCGGCGCGCGGCTGGCGGTCGATTCGACCTGTGCGACGCCCGTGCTGACGCAGCCGCTGCTGCTCGGCGCGGACATCGTGATGCATTCCGCATCCAAATACATCAATGGTCATTCGGACGTCGTCGCGGGCGTGCTCGTGACGCGCACGACGGATGAACTCTGGGAGCGCATTGAAAAGATGCGCGCCAGCCATGGCATGCTTCTCGGCCCTTTCGAAGCCTTCCTTGTCATGCGCGGCCTGCGCACGATGCATTTGCGCGTGCGCGCGGCCTGCGCGAATGCGCTCGACCTTGCACACCGCTTTCAGAGCCACCCCCTCGTCGCGGACGTTCTCTACCCCGGCCTCGCGACGCATCCGCAGCACGAGATTGCGTCGCGTCAGATGAAAGGCGGGTTCGGCGGCATGCTGTCCGTGCGTGTGCGCGGCGGCGAGGCAACGGCGATCGCCACGGCTGCGGGCGTGCGCTTGTGGAAGCGCGCGACCTCGCTCGGCGGCGTCGAAAGCTTGCTGGAGCATCGCGCCTCCGTGGAAGGCGCCGGGTCGCCCTGCCCGGATGATCTGTTGCGCCTGTCGTGCGGCATCGAGCTGGCCGACGATCTTTACGCCGATCTCGATGCAGCCTTGCGCGCGGGCGTCGCTCGCTGACTCAGTTTCCTTCGTCGAGCAGACGGCGCGCGATCACCTGCGCCTGAATTTCGGCAGCGCCTTCGAAGATGTTCAGAATGCGCGCATCGCAGAGGACGCGCGAAATCGGATATTCCAGCGCAAATCCATTGCCGCCGTGGATCTGCAGGACGTTATCCGCGGCAGCCCACGCGACACGCGCACCGAGCAATTTGGCCATGCCGGCCTCGACATCACAACGCTTGTCGGCGTCTTTCGCGCGAGCCGAAAAATACGTGAGCTGGCGCGCAACGTGGATCTCTGCCGCGATCAGAGCGAGCTTGTCGCCGACGCGGGGGAAGTTGATCAGCGCCTTGCCGAACTGGATGCGATCCTGCGCGTAGCGAATGCCGAGTTCGAGCGCGTTCTGTGCGACGCCGACGGCGCGCGCCGCGGTCTGGATGCGCGCCGATTCGAACGTCTGCATCAGTTGCTTGAAGCCCTGACCTTCGACGCCGCCCAGAAGGTTGGCCGCCGGCACTTCGAAACCGTCGAACGCAATTTCGTATTCCTTCATGCCGCGACAGCCGAGCACTTCGATCTCGCCGCCCGACATGCCTGGCGCAGGAAAAGGATCCGCATCCGTCCCGCGCGGCTTTTTGGCGAGGAACATCGACAAACCTTTGTAACCGGGCTGTGACGGATTCGTGCGCGCGAGCACGGTCATCAGATCGGCGCGGACGGGATGCGTGATCCACGTCTTGTTGCCGCTGATCGTGTACGTGTCGCCGTCGCGCGTGGCGCGGGTGCGCAAGGACGCGAGGTCCGACCCGGTGTTGGGCTCGGTGAAGACGGCAGTCGGCAACATTTCGCCAGAGGCGATGAGCGGCAGGAACTCCTGCTTCTGCTCGTCGGTGCCGCCACACAAAATCAGTTCGGCGGCGATCTCGGAACGTGTTCCCAGCGATCCGACGCCGATGTAGGCGCGCGACAATTCTTCAGTAACGGCGCACATGGCGATCTTGCCGAGCCCCATTCCACCGTATTCTTCCGGAATCGTCAGCCCGAAGACGCCCAGCGCCGACAGGCCGTCGACGATTTCAATCGGGATATAGGCGTTTTTCAGATGCCATTCGTGCGCATGGGGGGCCACTTCCGCCTGACCGAATTTGCGGATCTCGTCACGGATGGATTCCATCGTTTCGTCGAGGCCGGGATCGCCGATCAGCGCATTGGCGTCCTGTTTCGCGACGAGTTCGATCAGGCGCGCACGGTTCCGGGGCGTGTTGCCCGACGCGATCGTTGCATCCACTGCGCCGCGCTTCAGCGTTGCGATCGTTTCAGCCGGAATGCCAAAATCTTCCGGCCGGATGAATTCGCCCTGATTCATCGGAATGCCGCCGAAGGCCTGCGCGAGATATTCACCGAAACCGATGCGCGTCAGCAGATCCTCAATCTCGCCATAACGTCCGTCCGCTTGCATGCGCCGCGCATAGGCCAGCATTTCGCGAAGGGCTTCGGCATATGTCGCGAGCCACGCCATTCCGTGCGCGGTGTGCTGCGACGTCTCCAGCGCTGCGGCGCTGATCGTTCCGCCTTGCGTGACTTCCGCGCGGACGCGCGACCGGGCCTCGGCATAAAGCCTGTCGATGCTGACAAGGGCATGGTCGGCCATCTCGAGAAAATCTTCGGTCGAATCCGCGCGTGCGATGCTGGCGCTGGTCGTGGTGCTCATGGCGGCGGTCTCCCGGGCGGGCTTGGGGCTATGTTGCTGCATCGCACCATGGCCGGCGCCGTTCGGCAATGGGTCTTTTGGCTGTCTCAGGCCTGCCGACGGACGGCGAGCGCAACCCCGAACGTCGTCACCACCATCCCGGCGATCTGGATGGGGCCGAGAGTCTCGCCGAACAACAGGAACGCCTGAATCGCAGCTGCGGGCGGGACCAGATAGATGAGCTGCGCCGAACGCGCGACTTCGCCTCGGCGGATCAGGTGCAGCAACAAGGCGATCGATACGATCGACAAGGCCAGAACGGACCAGGCGAGGCTCAGCCACGTGTTCAAGGTGAAGTCGATCCGCAGGTCCTCAAGATAGACGGCGAAGGGCAGCGTCACAACGAAGGCGCCCACGAATTGCAGGGCCGCGACGCTTCTGAGGTCGCCGGTCCGCAGGTGCCGCTTCTGGTAAAAGGTCCCCAAGGTCAGCGACACCATGCCGAGAGCGTTGATCGCCAGAAGGGTCGACACCGACGCGAGGTCGACCGGCGCGACGCTTGCCAGCTTCGGACCGAGCACGAGAAGCAGCCCTACAAGCCCGAGCGAGATACCCGCCCACTGGAGCGGGCCAATCCGCTCGCCCGCAAGGTGCGGCGCCAGGATCGCGGTCAGGATGGGCTGCAGGGCGGCGAGCAGGGCCGAGATGCTTGCAGGCACGCCATGAGCGACAGCCCACCAGATGCCGCCAAGGTAAATCGCATGAATCAGCACGCCCGAGGCGAGCGCATGACCGCAAGCGCGGGTGGTCGCGGGCCACGCCGCTCCCGAAGCCAGGGCGAACAGGGAAAGTATCAGCGCGGCGCCGGCGTATCGAAACAGCAAGAACGTCAGAACGCCGGCGTCGATCGCGGCGTAGCGCGCGACGATCCAGCCCGTCGACCAGAGAAGGACGAAGGCGGTCGGTATGAGTTTTGATCGCCACGTTGAATTTTCCACGCCACGCTTGTTCATCCGCCCGCGTTATCCTGCAAAGTTAGACCACCACGACGGAGCCGATGAATGAAGCGAAGCTTCACGATGTTCACCGACGCGTATTTCAGCTTCGTCGACGACGATGGCTGGGCGATCGCCAGCCATATCGCGCTGACCACTTTGATGTCGATGTTTCCGTTTCTGATTTTTGTAACGGCGTTAGCCGGCTTTCTGGGATCGAAGGACCTCGCCGACATGGCGGCGTCGCTCCTGCTGCAGACTTGGCCGGAGGAAGTCGCAGGACCGATCGCGCGGGAAATTCACAATGTGCTCACGCAGAGCCGTGGCGGCCTGATCACCATCGGCGCTGTTCTTTCGCTGTACCTCGCCTCAAGCGGCGTGGAAGCGATCCGGACCGGCTTGAACCGGGCTTACGCGGTCCGCGACAAGCGCGCGTGGTGGGTGCTGCGTCTGGAGTCCTTCGGGTTCGTTCTGCTGGGCGCCATTGCGCTGCTGACGCTGGCGTTTCTGGTCGTGCTGGGGCCGCTCATCTGGGCAGGGCTCGAAAGCCACTTGCCCGCGCTCGAACCGCTCGCCGGCGTCGTGACGACTGCCCGGTATCTCCTGACCGTGACCGTGGTCGGGGTCGTGCTGATCGTGGCCCACAAATGGCTGCCGGCGGAAAGTCATTCGGTGCGGCAGATCCTGCCGGGCGTCATTTTGACAGTGGCGCTTTCGCTCATGTTCGCGATCGGCTTTGCTGCCTATCTCGCGCAGTTCGCCCGCAATTACGTGACGACTTACGCGGGTATCGCTTCGGTGATGATCGCGCTGGTTTTCCTGTATGCGCTCGCCTCCATTTTTGTGTTTGGAGGCGAGCTCAATGCGGCGATATGCCGGGCGAAGAAGCGCGACGGCCCGCTACGGTTTTGAGGGACCAGCCTCGATGACGTCATCGAGGGTTTTCAGTCCAGCGCGCGGCGCGTTCACGAGCACGGCCATGTTGCCGGGCGAATGCTGATTCTTCCACATCTTCGTATGCGCCATCGGGACCTTCTCCCACGGGAAGATCTCGCCGATGCACGGATCGATGCGCCGGTCGACGACGAACTGATTTGCTGCCGCCGCCTGCTTGAGATGCGCAAAATGCGAACCCTGAATGCGTTTCTGGCGCATCCAGACGAAGCGGGCGTCGAATGTCAGATTGAACCCTGACGTGCCGGCGCAAAAGACCACCATGCCGCCGCGCTTGACCACGAAGCAGGATGTCGGGAAAGTCGCCTCCCCGGGATGTTCGAAGACGATGTCGACGTCCTTTCGCCCGGTGATGTTCCAGATCGCTTTGCCGAACTTTCGCGCCTCCGCCATGTAGGCCGTATATTCGGGCGAATTGACCTTGGGCAGCTGGCCCCAGCAATTGAAATCCTTGCGGTTGATGACGCCGCGTGCTCCCAGCGACATGACGTAGTCCCGCTTGGTTTCATCGGAGATCACGCCGATCGCATTGGCTCCAGCCGCCGCGCAGAGCTGCACGCCGAACACGCCAAGTCCGCCGGAGGCGCCCCAGACCAGAACATTGTCGCCGGGCTTCAGGCGGTGCGGCTCGTGGCCAAACAGCATGCGGTAGGCGGTCGCGAGCGTCAGCGTGTAGGAGGCGCTTTCTTCCCAGCTCAGGTGCTTGGGCCGCACCATCAGCTGGCGATCCTGCACCCGGCAGAACTGCGCGAACGAACCGTCAGGAGTTTCGTATCCCCAGATGCGTTGGGTCGACGAAAACATCGGATCGCCACCGTTGCACTCTTCGTCGTCGCCGTCGTCCTGGTTGCAGTGGACCACGACCTCGTCGCCGACTTTCCAGCGACGCACTTTCGAGCCCACCGCCCAGACGATGCCGGACGCATCGGAGCCTGCAATGTGATAGGGCTGGCCGTGGCCATCAAAGGGCGAGATCGGTTCGCCGAGCCCCGCCCAGATGCCGTTGTAGTTGACGCCGGCCGCCATCACGAGCACCAGCACGTCGTGGCTGTCGAGCTCCCATGTCGGCACGACTTCAAGCTTCATGGAGTCTTCGGGCGGCCCGTGACGTTCCCTCCGGATCACCCACGCATGCATGCGCGCCGGCACATGGCCGAGCGGCGGGATCTCTCCGATTTCGTAGAGGTCCTTCAAAGGACCTGAGCCAGCCGTCACCGGGCTGTCCGAATGTTCTGCCGCCACAGCCGTCTCCTCCAGAGCAAGCTCATCATGTTAGCGCGGATGCTGCGTTGCACCATACTACTTAGTGACAGTTGCCAGCGTCGTGCACCCGCCGTTCCACTAACGGATAAGGTTCTCGACAGGGCTTCTGCGCCTATGCTGCTATGCAACAACGGTGGCCCGATGCCGTATCGGACCGACGAAGAGGCGCGCGTCGATGAGCTCCGGAAGCCAAAAGCCTGACCGTCCGTGGATCTTCCGGACCTATGCGGGCCATTCCACTGCGGCGGATTCCAACAAACTTTACCGCGGCAACCTCGCCAAGGGCCAGACCGGCCTGTCGGTCGCCTTCGACCTGCCGACGCAGACCGGCTACGATTCGGATCACCCTTTGGCGCGCGGCGAGGTGGGCAAGGTAGGTGTCCCGATCTCGCATTTGGGCGACATGCGAACGCTGTTCTCCGACATTCCGATCGCCGAGATGAACACCTCGATGACGATCAACGCCACGGCTCCATGGCTGATGGCGCTGTATATTGCTGCGGCGGATGAACAGGGCGCGCCTCGCACCGCGCTTCAGGGCACCACGCAGAACGACATCATCAAGGAATATCTGTCCCGCGGGACTTATGTGTTCCCGCCCGGGCCGCCGATGCGGCTGACGCGCGACCTGATCCTGTTCACGACCAGCCAGGTTCCCAAGTGGAACCCGATGAACGTCTGTTCCTACCATCTGCAAGAGGCGGGCGCGACGCCGGTGCAGGAGTTGAGCTACGCGCTCGCGACTGCGATCGCCGTGCTCGACAGCGTCCGCGACGCAAAGGACTTCGATCCGGCCGGACTCGGCGAGGTTGTTGGCCGTATCTCCTTCTTCGTCAACGCCGGCATGCGCTTCGTCACCGAGCTCTGCAAGATGCGGGCGTTCACCGAGCTCTGGGACGAGATCACGCGCGAGCGCTATGGCATCGAGGACGAGAAACACCGGCGCTTTCGCTACGGCGTCCAGGTCAACTCGCTGGGGCTGACCGAGCAGCAGCCTGAAAACAACGTCTACCGCATCCTCATCGAAATGCTCGCGGTGGTGCTCTCGAAGAACGCACGCGCGCGCGCCGTGCAGCTTCCTGCATGGAACGAGGCGCTTGGCCTG
>JAQGKM010000453.1 GCA_028290125.1 Hyphomicrobiales bacterium
GACAGTTACACTTCAATCAAGCAACCGCCATCCGAGCTGGCCTTGCGACACCCTGAAATTGATGGCTTTTCGGGCGAGGTCGGTCAGCGCTTTCAGCGCGGTCGGGGACAGCTCGGAGCGGCTCGCCAGCACCATGGTCCGGCGAATTGCCGGGTGGATGGGGGCTGAAAGGAGCAGGCCGGCCTGGATGTCGGGCAGGAACAGCCCGTAGGGCACGATGCTGCAGAGGCCGCGGCGGATCAGCATTTCGCGCTTCAGAGACGTCGGCGCAATTTCGGCTCGCACGTCGAGCTGGACGCCGAAGGCGGCCGCCGCCCTGTCGATGGCCTGCCGCGTGGCGTCCTGGCGGGGTCCCAGCGCCATGGGGAAGCGACCGAGCGCCGTCACCTCCACGCCTTCGCCGAAACCCGACAGGTCGGGCCGGCCCACGAGGACGAGATCCTCTTCGAACAGTGCGATCTTCTCGTAGCGGGCATCGTCCGGCGGGTCGTAGCAGAAAGCTGCGTCGATCTCGCCCTTTTGCAGGCGCTGCACCAGTTCGGACGTCAGCGCTTCCAGCAGGTTCAGCGTCGCGCCGGGATGCTTGTCGTCGTCCATCAGGTCTTCGAGCAGCACGCGCCCGAGGGTCGGCGTGACGCCGAGCCGAATGGGCTCACGCGCCGGCGTCCTGAACGGGGCGACGCTTTGCGCCGCGCGTCCAAGCGCCGCCAAGGTTTCCAGTGCGTGGGGCAGGAAGCATTCGCCGGCCGGCGTCAGCATCGCGCCGCGCGCGTGACGATCGAGCAGGCTCACGCCGACGCGCGTTTCGAGGTCCTTCACCTGCAGGCCGAGCGCCGGCTGCGAGATGTTGAGCTCGCGCGCCGCGGCGGAAAAACTTTTGGCCTGCGCGACCGCCACGAAGTAGCGGAGCTGCCTGAACGAGATGCCTGCATCGCTCATCGGTGGAGCCTCATGATCCACCTATATGATTTCCTTATAGGTGGATCAAGAAACAATATTGGCCGCGTTTCCCGCGAGGGCTTACGCAGGAGCCCAAGGCCGACACGAGCCACGAGGGAGCGAGATGCGCCACGACCAGAACATGTTCCTGACCCAGACCGGCCCGGGCAAGCCGATGGGCGAACTTTTCCGTCGCTACTGGATGCCCATCCTGCACGACTGGGAGCTTCCGGAGAACGACTGCCCGCCGGTGCGCGTGAAAGTCTTGTCGGAGCGCCTCCTCGCGTTCCGCGACTCCGAAGGCAAGCTCGGGCTCATCGACGAATTCTGCGCGCATCGCGGCGTGTCGCTGTGGTTCGGACGCAACGAGGAATGCGGGCTGCGTTGCCCGTATCATGGCTGGAAATTCGACGTGAACGGCCAGTGCGTCGACGTGCCCTCGGAGCCCGCCGAGTCAGGCTACGCGCAGAAGATCAAGCTCAAGTCCTATCCGCTGGTGGAGCTCGGGGGCGTGCTCTGGACCTATATGGGTCCGCCCGACAAACAGCCGCCGCTGCCGGGTTTCGAATGGGGCGATCTGCCGAAGGAGCATGTCTACTTTTCGAAGCGCATCCAGGAATGCAATTTCCTGCAAGCGATGGAAGGCGGCATCGACTCGAGCCATGTGTCGTTCCTGCACAGCGGCGACCTCAATCACGACAAGCTGCATCGCTCGACGAAGGGCGCCGGATATCAGGCCGACACGAGCCCGAAGTTCGAAGTGGTCGAGTCCGACGGCGGCCTGCTGATCGGCGCGCGGCGCAACGCTGAACCGGGCCATTACTACTGGCGCATCACGCAGTGGATCATGCCCTGGTACACCATGGTGCCGCCCTACGGCGACAATGCGCTGAACGGCCATGCGTGGGTGCCGATCGACGACGACCACTGCTTTGCATGGAGCTTCACGTATCATCCGACGCGCCCGCTCACGACCGAAGAGGTCGACACGATGCGCGAAGGCGGCGGCATTCACGTGCGCTACGTGCCGGGCACATTCCGTCCGCTTCTCAACAAGGACAACGACTACCTGATCGATCGCGACGCGCAGAAGGCCAAGCGCACGTTCAGCGGCGTCGAAGGCATCGCGATGCAGGATGCGTCCGTGCAGGAAAGCATGGGGCCGACCGTCGACAGGTCGCGCGAAAATCTCGTCTCGACCGACAATGCGATCATCATGGCGCGCTATCGGTTGCGAAAGGCGGCCGAGAACCTCGAGAAGGGGATCGAGCCACCCGCCACCGCGCCGACGTGTCACGCGGTTCGGTCCGCCGCCTTCGTGCTGCCGGCTGAAAAGCCGTTCCAGACGGAACGCGCCGACGCATTCGTGTCCCGCAAGGGCGTTGCGCATACGTCGATCTGAGAGCGGGGCTTGAGATGACGAAAGTAGCCGCAGCCGTTTCGTCGGAAAATCGCGTCACGCAGGTGCGCGAATTTCCGATGCCCGAGATCCCGGTCGACGCCGGGCTGTTGAAAGTCGAACTCTGCGGCGTGTGCGGCAGCGATTGGCCCTATTACCAGACCTATCCGAAGACAAAGGGCCCGCTGATCTTCGGTCACGAGGCGGTCGGCCATATCGACCGGCTCGGTCGCGACGCCGCGCGCCGTTTCGGCGTGAAGGAAGGCGATCGCGTCGCGCTCGAGGAATATCTGCCGTGCGGCCATTGCCGCTATTGCCGCGAAGGCGACTTCCGTCTCTGCGACGAAACCGACACGCTCAACAGGCCCAATTCAATTCGTTACGGCTCGACGCCGATCTCGATCGAGCCGGCGCTGTGGGGCGGCTACACGCAATATCAGTACCTGCATCCGAACTCGGTGTTTCACCATGTGCCGGATCATGTCTCGGCCAAACTGGCGACGCTCGCCTTGCCGCTCGGCAATGGCGTCGAGTGGGCCTATCTGCAGGGCGGCATCAGGCTCGGCGAATGCGTCGTCATCCAGGGACCGGGCCAGCAGGGCCTTGCGTGCCTCATCGCCGCGAAGGAAGCCGGCGCGGGCAAGATCATCGTCACGGGCCTGTCCACCGAGGCAGACCTGCGGCGTCTCGCGCTCGCGCGCAAGCTCGGCGCGCATCACACGATCCAGATCGACCAGGATGACCTTCTGGAAACCGTCGCCGACCTGACGGGCGGCGAGATGGCGGATCTCGTCATCGATTGCGCGTCCGGCGGCACCGCGACGGTCACGAGCGCCATCAATCTCGCCAAAAAACGCGGGCGCATCATTCTCGGCGGACGCAAGTTCAAGCCGGTTCCCGAGTTCATGAGCGACGTGCTGATCACGCGCTTCCTGACCGTGAAAGGCATGCGCGGCCATTCGTGGGAAGCCGTGGAGCTCGGACTGCAGCTGATCGCCAGCGGACGCTATCCGCTCGAAGAGCTCTGCACGCACGTGTTTCCATTGTCGCGCACCAACGATGCGCTGCACACCGTTGGCGGCGAAGGAGAGCCGGGCGCCATCCATGTCGCCGTAGATCCCTGGGGCTGAACACGCGCAAAGCGGTCAGCCAATTCGATTGTCGGGAGGATACAACCATGAAGACGTGTGCATCATTCGCGCTTGCGATCTCGGCGCTTGCGGCTTTCGCCGGGTCGGCGAAAGCTCAGGGCTCGGTCGAGTCTTTCTACAAGTCGCAACCTGTCACGCTCGTCGTCGGCTATTCGCCGGGCGCGGCCTATGATCTCTTCGCGCGGAATGTCGCGCAGCACCTCGGGAAATACATTCCGGGCGAGCCGAAGATCATCGTTCAGAACATGCCCGGCGCGGGCAGCCTGAACGCCGTGAACTACGTCTACCAGCTCGGCAGGAAAGACGGCTCGCAGATCGCAGCTTTCGCCCGCGGCATCGCCATGCAGCCGTTGCTCGACGAGACCGGCGTGAAGTTCGACGCGACGAAGCTGGAATGGATCGGCAGCACGAGCTCGGAGGTTTCCGTCGTTCTCGCCTGGCACGGCTCCGGCTTCAAGACGCTTGCAGACGCGAAGGCGCGGCCGATGTCGGTCGCGGTGTCGGGAAGCGGCGCCGACAGCGCGATCTTTCCCCGCGTGTTGAACACCGTCCTCGGCACGAAATTCAAGCTCGTCACCGGCTACCCCGGAAATTCCGAAATGCTGCTGGCGGTCGAACGCGGAGAGACGGACGGCAATGCCGGCACATCCTGGGCGACCCTGCAGGGCGCCAAGCGCGACTGGATGACGGAGAAGAAGATCAACCTTCTCGTTCAGCTCGGGTTGAAGAAACATCCCGACTTGCCTGACGTCCCGCTCGCCCTCGACCTCGCGTCCAACGCGGATGACCGCAAGGTCCTGGAGCTGATCCTCTCGCGCCAGCAGATGGCCTATCCGTATGCCGCTGCGCCGGGCGTACCGGCCGACCGTCTCGCCGCCTTGCGCACGGCCTTCGACGCCATGGTGAAGGACAAGGATTTCGTCGCCGACGCAAAGAAGCAGGGGTTCGAGGTCGACGCCATGACGGGCAACGATATCGGCAAGCTCGTGAAGGAGCTGTACGCGAGCCCGCCGGCGCTGATCGAGCGCGCCAGGGCTGCAGTCAACGGAAGCTGACATGGCCGACATCCAGCCGACCCATCGCCTGACGCATGAGGCTGCGCTGAAGATGATGGCGGCTGGCGTCGCCAAGGCGGAGGAGATCGGCTGCAAGGTCTCGATCGCCGTGGTCGACCAGAGCTGCCAGATGCTGGCCTTCATCCGGATGGACGGCGCGCGCTTCTTCTCGGGGCGCGCCACGCTGAAAAAGGCGATCACGGCAGCGTCGCAACATGTCGCGACCGGCTATGCGAGCGCTGAAGAGACCGTCAGTCTGCAGATCCGGATGGACGGCGACTTCACCAACGTGCCCGGCGGATTGCCGGTCATGGTGCGTGGCGACACGATCGGAGGCGTGGGGGCAGGGGGCGCCACGAAGGAGCAGGATCTCGTTGTCGCACAAGCGGCGCTTGCCGCGCTCGACCTGTCCTGAGCCCGCCATGGCGCCGCGCCGACGTCCTCCGCTGTTCCTGCTGACCGGATTTCTCGGGTCCGGCAAGACGAGCCTGCTGCGTCGTTGGCTTGCGGAACCGGCCTTCGCCAACACGCTGGTGCTCGTCAACGAGATCGGCGAAATCGGGATCGACCAACAGATGCTGGCGCCGCTCGCCGGCGACGCCTTGCTGCTCGAGAACGGATGCGTCTGCTGCGACGCCGGCGGCGACCTCGTCGCCATGCTGGAGCAATTGTTCTTCGACAGGCTGCACCGCCGCATCAGCTCATTCGACAGGGTCGTCATCGAGACGACAGGACTCGCGCTGCCGAGCATGGCCTTGCAACTGCTCGCCGAGAGCGAAGTGGTTCGCGAGCGTTACGCCGACCCCTTCGTGATCGCGACGTTCGACGCGGTCGACGGCGTGAAGAAACGGGAGCGTCATCCCGAGGTCCGGGATCAGATTGCCTGCGCGCAAGTGATTGTCCTGACCAAGACCGATGTTGCGACCGATGTGCAGATCAGCGCTGCGCACGAGCTGCTTTCGAAGCTTCGAAGCGACATTCCAGTTCTGCGATCCGGCGCCGGGCCGGTCGAAGCGTCGGCCATTCTCGACCTGGCTGCTCGTGCGCCAGTCGGCCATCGTGGCGCCGGCCCGGACGCATCGCTCGTCGAGCACACGCCTGGTGTGACGACGGCCTTCGCGCCTCTGCCGCAAGATGTGCACGCGAGCGCACTGGAGGCGGCTCTCCTTGCATTGCTGTCGAGCACCGGCGGCAAGCTGCTTCGCGTGAAAGGACACGTTCGGATCACCGGAGCCGGCCCACATCTGGTGCAGGCCGACTCCTCTGGCGTTCGCCTCGAACCGATCGCCGCGATCCCGGACGTCTTCGGCCTCACCATCATCGCTGCAGAAACGTCTGCCGCGGATCTGGCGGCATCGCTCGCGATGAAGTTGATGGTTCGCGGACTGCGGATCTGATCGTGATGCGGGCTACAGCCCGAGCGCGCTCAAGCCGGGGTGGTCGTCCGGCCGGCGCCCGAGAGGCCAGCGGAACAGGCGGTCCGCCTCGGCTATGGGATGCTCGTTGATGCTGGCGATTCGGCGCTCCATCAATCCGTCGGCGTCGAATTGCCAGTTCTCGTTGCCGTAGGCGCGGAACCAGTGGCCGCTGTCATCGTGGTACTCATAGGCGAAGCGCACCGCGATCCTGTTGCGGGCGTGCGTCCAGACTTCCTTGATCAGCCGGTAGTCCAGTTCACGCGCCCATTTGCGGGTCAGGAAAGCCTCGATGGCCGGGCGGCCGGCCAGGAACTCCGCGCGGTTGCGCCACTGGCTGTCGGGCGTATAGGCCAGCGCCACTTTGGCCGGGTCGCGGCCATTCCAGGCGTCCTCGGCCATACGCGCCTTCTGGGCGGCGGTGTCGTCGGTAAAGGGAGGAAGGGGCGGGCGGCTCATGATCGTGTCCAGTCTGTCAGTGCTGCAATGGATGATGTCTGCAATGTTGAGTCGACGAGCGCCAAAGGTCGCTGCGTTGTGGAGTCCACAAGCAGGCAACGCGTGCGGACGCCGCCGTTTTTCACGACGGGCGCTTCGACTTTTGCGATGATCCCGGCGCCTTCGTCGATGTTCCCGAAATACGCCACCTTGCGTTGCCGCAGTGGCCCCTGCGTGTCGCGGGCGCCGAGGACGCGCCAGCAGGCGCGGTTGGCGAACGCGACATAGGCGGGGAAGTAGAGAAATCCCGCGCCGTTGAAATCCTCTTGCGGGCAGGGCGCAAACGCAACTGTGCCCACATAGCGTTCCGGTGGGAGGAGCGCGGATGCCTTTGCGATCAATCCCTCGTCGATCGTCCTGAGCAAGGGGAGCGCGTCGAGCCCTTCCACAGGCGTTCGCGCAACCCGGGCGTTCTGCCCTTCCGTCTCGCGCCTGATGAAGGTCGAGACCATTCTGATCTGGCCGGCAGACTGTCCGTCGAGAGTGAGCGTGTGGTCGCTCACCACCTGGGTTTTCGACAAACGTGCGAGAGAGGTCGCGACCTCGAGCGTTCCGTCTTCCTGCGCCGCAGTGAAATCGAGTTCTTCCATCACGATCGAGCGGAAGGCGGCATAGACACGGTTGCCCGAGCGGTCTGTCATGCACGAGGCCTTGCGCCCCAACTGCGTGGCCAGCGCCTGCCAGTGGCGGTCGCCCAGTTCGCGCAGGAGCCAGCCCTCCGACAGGCCGCGCGGGCCGAGATGCGGCATGCCGAGGCGAATCCGATCGGTGGCGATCGGAACCGCGGTCGCGTGAAGCGGGGGGCGAACGACCAGCATGGTGGTCAGCCCGCCCGCGCCAGAGGTGCGCTCGAATGCGCGACGCGGGCGACATGCGCGGCGGCGTCGTTCACGACATAGTCGGCGTCCTCGCCGACGCCGAGAAAGCGCCCCGAGCCCCAGGTCCAGAGCCACGGCAGGCCGAGCATGTAGAGGCCCGGAATGCCGGTGACGCCGCGACGTTGCACGGGATATCCGGTGCCGTCGAAGATCGGCAGACGGACGAAGGAAAAGTCTGGCGTGAAACCGGTCGCCCAGACGATCGCCGAAACGTTTTCTGCGCGCAGGTCGAGCGATGTGGGCTCGCTGTCGGGCGTCCAGAGCGGAACGTAGGGCGCACCCGCCGGCGCCTCGATGCTGTTGTCGGCAATGTGCCGATCGATGAGCGCATTGATCCCGTTGTAGACCTTGTCGGCCTCGTCGAGATTGCGCGCGAGATTGGGCTCGAAGGCGAGTTGCCCCTTGCTGCATCCCGTCAGCCGGCCGTAGAGCTTCATGCCCTGCAGGGCGAAGGCGCGCAGGTCGATGTCGCGGCCGCCATCGCGTCCGGTCAGATAGTGATTGGTATCGTGGCGTTTCTTGCCCATGCCGTCATGCGCGATGGTGATCGCATATTGGCCGATGTCCCAAAGCCAGTCGACAACGTCACGGCCGCGATAGAAGCGGGCGCAGCGCGGCGCATTGCCGGTCGCCAGATGCACCTGCCGTCCCGCCAGATGCAGATCTTCCGCGATCTGCGCGCCGGATTGTCCGGAGCCGACGACGAGCACGGCGCCGTCCGGCAATTGCGCGGCGCTGCGATAATCCGCGGTGTGCATCTGCATGATGTCAGAGGGAACATGTGCGGCGGCAGGCGGCAGGCTTGGGGCGCCATAGAGGCTCGTCGCGACGATGACCGCATTGGCCGTGACGACGCCCTGCTGGGTTTCGACCCTGAAACCCGCGCCCTCGCGTTCGATCGCCGTCACGCCCGTGTTTTCCTGGATCGGCGCCTTCACCTTCGCGGCGAAGCGGTCGAGATAGGCGAGGATTTCTTCCTTCACCATGAAGCCGTGCGGGTCTGCGCCGTCATAGGGGTGGTCGGGCAGGCGGCATTGCCAGTTCGGCGTAACCAGACAGAAATTGTCCCAGCGCTCGTCGCGCCATTTGTGCATGGCGGACTTCTTCTCGAACACCACGTGACTCAATCCGCGTTTGGACAGGTAATGGCTTGCGCTCAGTCCGGCCTGGCCGCCACCGACGACGACGACGTCGTAATGCGGGATCTGCGTTGTGGACATGTTGAGGCTCCCGTCAATCGTACATGAAGGTCCTGCAGGCGACGTGCGCCTGCGGGTCGTCGGCGTAGCGCGTGGCCCTCGCTTCGATGCGCGCGAGCTGCGCCATCGCGCGGCTGCAGGGAAAGCCATACTTTTCCTGCACGCGATCGGAGGCGATGGTGAGCGCGGTGCGACTGCGCACGAGAAAGTCCGCGAGCGGATAGGCCTCGCCAGTCGACAGATGTTCGCGAATGACGAGCGAGGGCGAGTAGCAGGTTTCGCTTTGCCCATCCGGCCAGACGATTTCGAACCGCATCTCAGGCATCGGCGCGCTCCATGATGGCGCTGTAGACGGGCATGAGATCGCGCGCGACGCGGTCCCAGCCATGACGCGCGGCGCAAGCGGGCCCGCGACGCGCCAGGTCAATGCGGACGTTGCGATTGAGGGCCGCCACCATGCCGCTCGCGATCGAGGCGGGATGCGCCGGATCGCACCACAGCACGTCGGCGTCATCCAGCCAGTCCGTGAAGGGCGGGATCGCCGAGACGACGGCCGGCAGGCCCGTCGCCAAGGCTTCCAGCACGCACAGGCCGAAGCCCTCCTTCACGGAGGCGAAGACCAGCGCATCCGCCATGCGATAGAGCGCGGGCATGTCGTCATCCGGCAGCGGGCCCGTGCGATGAATGCGGCTGGCGGCGCGATCGGCCTTCGACGCGCAACGGGCGAAGGCGGCCTGATAGGCGCCGTGGTCGAGCAGCGAGGCGCCGCCTGCGATCACCAGCTGCGCATCGGGCAGAACGGTCTGCACGTCGATGAAGGCTTCCAGAATGCGCAGCGTGTTCTTGCGCGCTTCGACGCCGCCGACGGAGAGAAACACCGGCCCGTCGTCGAGGTCGAGCCGTTCGCGCAGGGCTTTCGCCTGCGCGTCGTCATTCCATGTCGTGCGCGGCGCAAAACGCGTCGCATCGACGCCGTTCCCCGAGAGGCCGACGTCGAGGCCCCATTTCTCGTTCAGTCTTTCCGCCCAATAGGGGCTGACCGCGAGACATCTTTCGGCGGCGAGGATGGATCGCGTCTGCAGCGCTTCGAGCCGCTGATCCTCGAACGCGTCGAGATGGTGCACGGTGCGCAGAAAGCCCGGGATGAGTCCACGTGTGGCGAGCGTCGCCAGCGCATTGCCGGAGATGCCGTCATGCGCGTGGTAGACGTCAAAGCCCTGCAGCGCAGGGTCCTCGAAATGCTGCACGTAGTCGGCGATCCTTTGCTCGACCATGTCGGTCATGCCCCGGGCCGCGGGGGCGACCGGAAAGGCATCGGCTGCGCAGAGCGGGGTGCGAAAGAAGCCGTCGCCGCGCGCGTCGGGCGCAAACAGCGTCACGT
>JAQGKM010000455.1 GCA_028290125.1 Hyphomicrobiales bacterium
TCAGTCCTTCGTCTTGACCTTGAGGATCTGGCGGCCGTTGTACATGCCGGTCTTCAGGTCGACGTGGTGCGGACGGCGCAGTTCGCCCGAGTCCTTGTCTTCGACATAGGTCGGCTGCGCGAGGGCGTCGGCCGAGCGGCGGAAGCCGCGCTTCATCGGGGAGGTCTTGCGCTTCGGAACTGCCATCGTGGTCTCCATGGGGGCCACGCATCGGGCGGCCGCACAAATTCAAGGCGCGTTCCATACACCCGTTGGACAGCGCTGGCTAGGGTCTGGAGCCACTTATCGCAGACAATCCGTCCATGTCACGCCCGACGCGGCGCGCCGCGCGATGATTCCGGCCAGCACGGCATGGCGGCGCGTCGGGCGGGCGGCCTCCCGCAGGATCGGGTTGGGCAGAGCGGTCGCCAGCAGGGCGGCCTCCCGGGCGTTGAGGGCCGCCGCGCCCTTGCCGAAGGCGCGCCGCGCCGCCGCCTCGGCGCCGAAGACCCCGTCGCCCCATTCGGCGACGTTGAGATAGGCCTCCATGATCCGCTTCTTGCTCCAGACGACATCGAGCACGACCGCGAGCGGGATTTCCAGCGCCTTGCGGATGTAGGAGCGTCCCGGCCACAGGAACAGGTTTTTCACCAGCTGCATGGTGAGCGTCGAGGCGCCGCGCGACGGGCCGTCCTCGTCGGCTTCGGTGAGAACCTGCCCGAGCGCGTCCCAGTCGACGCCGCCGTGCCGGCAGAAGCGGGCGTCCTCGCTCATCACGACGGCGCGCGGCAGCTGCGACGAGATCGACGCCAGCGGCACGAAGCGGCGCTCGACGCCCTGAAAGGTCGCCCAGCGCCCGAGCATCAGGGTGGAGACCGGCGGGACATAGGCGTAGAGGATCATCAGCGCGGCGACGAGCGCGAGCCAGCCGAGGAACAGCGCGACGAGCCAGAACAGAAGACGGCGGACGACATGGGCTGCGCGGATCAAGGAGGGCTCCCGGGGGCCGCCAATGTATCCCAGCCGGGGCCACGGGAGCAAAGGCCAGTCGGCCGCGATGTCGAGGACTGCACAGGCATCCCACTTGCCAAACCGCCTCGCACGCGGTTTCTGGCCGGTGTGAAGTCCGGGGGCGTGGGTGAGCATTTCTTTCGAGCTTAAACTGAACGAGGTCGCGGCGCAGGTCGAGGATGCGCTCGAGGGGCTGCTGTCGCCGACGGCTCGTCCCGGCGAGACGCGCCGTCCCGCGCGGCTGCTGGCGGCCATGCGCCACGCGGCGCTCGGCGGCGGCAAGCGCCTGCGCCCGTTCCTCACCATCGAGACTGCGGCGCTGTTCGACGTCGCGCCCGAAACCGCCATGCGCGCCGCCTGCGCGCTGGAGATGATCCATTGCTATTCGCTGGTGCACGACGACCTGCCGGCGATGGACGACGACGACCTGCGCCGCGGCCGTCCGACCGTCCACAAGGCCTACGACGAGGCGACCGCCATTCTCGCAGGCGACAGCCTGCTGACCTACGCGTTCGACATCCTTTCCGATCCCGCCACGCATGACGATCCGGCGCTGCGCTGCCAGCTCGTGCGGCATCTGGCGCTGGCGGCGGGACTGGGCGGCATGGCGGGCGGGCAGTCGCTCGATCTCGAGGCGGAGCGCAGCGAGAAGCCGCTCGGGTTCGACGAGATCCTCGAAATGCAGGCGATGAAGACCGGCGCGCTGCTGCAGAACGCCGTCGAGGCGGGTGCGCTGCTCGGCCAGGCGAGCGTCGCGCAGACGCGGCGGCTGTCGCGCTTCGGCGCGTTGATCGGCGCCGCGTTCCAGATCGCCGACGACCTGCTCGACGCCAAGGGCGACGCGGCGACGCTCGGCAAGCGCGCCGGCAAGGACGCCGCGCGCAACAAGGCGACGCTGGTGTCGATGCTGGGCGTCGACGCCGCCGAACAGCGTTGCGACTCGCTGATCGACGAAGCTGTCGGCGCGCTGCAGGGACTGGAACTCGGATCGCGCACCGATGTGCTGATCGAGGCCGCGAGATTCGTTGCAGGGCGCAGGTCATGAGCGACGGCCTGCTGCGCCGCCTGCACGCAAGCGCGCTGCGAAACCGCCTTACGCGGGCGTTTCTCATCCGTCCGCGCCTGCTGACGGGCATCCTGGCGGGCCTGTTCGTGGGCCTCGCGACGCCGGAAGGCTGGCGGATGACGACGCGCCTGCTGTTTGGCTGGAATGGCGGCATGCTGCTCTACATCGTGCTCACCAGCTTGATGATGTGGCGCGACGATCTCGACCGCATGCGCGAGCGCGCCAATGTGCAGGACGAGGGCCGCTTCGTCATTCTCGCGCTGTCGATCATCGCCGCGGTGGCGTCCATCGCCGCCATCGTGGCGCAACTGGCCGCCACGAAGGATCTGCAGGGCGCTCAGAAAGCCTTGCACATCGCGCTCGCGATTCTGACGATCACGACGGGATGGACTTTCATCCATCTCACCTTCGCGCTTCACTATGCGCATGAATATGTAAGCGAGCGGCGCAGGCATCCCGACAAGGAAGAAAAGCTGCGCGGCGGGCTCGACTTCCCCGACACTACGACGCCGGATTACAGCGACTTCCTGTATTTCTCGTTCATCGTCGGCGTCGCCTGCCAGACGGCGGACGTCGCCTACACGTCGCCGCTGATGCGCCGCATCGGGCTGGTGCACGCGGTCGTGGCCTTCGTCTACAACACCATGGTGGTGGCGTTGATGATCAACATTGCGGCGGGCTTGATCTGATCACTCGGCCGCGTTGCGCTTGCCATAGCGCTTCTCGATATAGTCGATCACCAGCGTCTTGAAATCCGCCGCGATGGTCGGGCCGCGCAGCGTCAGCGCCTTTTCGCCGTCGATGAAGACCGGCGCCGACGGCGTCTCTCCGGTGCCCGGCAGCGAGATGCCGATGTCGGCGTGCTTGCTTTCGCCCGGGCCGTTCACGATGCATCCCATCACCGCGACGTTGAGCGCCTCGACGCCCGGATAGCGCTCGCGCCAGCCCGGCATTTCATCGCGGATAAAGCTCTGGATGACGCGTGCGAGTTCCTGGAAGACCGTCGAGGTCGTGCGGCCGCAGCCGGGGCAGGCGGCGACGAGCGGCACGAAGGTGCGAAAGCCCATCGTCTGCAGAAGCTCCTGCGCGACAGTGACTTCCAGCGTGCGGTCGCCGCCGGGTTCGGGCGTCAGCGAAACGCGGATCGTGTCGCCGATGCCGTCCTGCAGGAGA
>JAQGKM010000470.1 GCA_028290125.1 Hyphomicrobiales bacterium
TGGACGTGGACGAGGGCCTGGCCATCCTGACCGAAAGGATCGTCAGCGAATTCGGACCACGCGAGGCGCTCGCCGAAGGTGAGGCGCGCGCCGACGCCATGCGAGACCGCACGTCGGGCTATGCGCGCCTGACGCGCCATGAAGATGCGACCGACGTCATGTCGGACGCTCCATGAGCGCAGTCGTCATCGCCGTCAGCCTGCGTCCGGGGCACTCGTTCAGCAAGGATCTCGCGCCGGTCATCCGGCTCGTCGCCGGACGCGGCGTCGAGGGCGACGGCCATTTTGGCCAGACGGTGCAGCATCGCTCGCGCGTGCGCGCCAATCCGTTGCAGCCGAACCTGTGTCAGGTGCATCTCATGCACGCCGAATTGTTCGACGAGTTGCGCGCCAAGGGCTTCGACGTTGCGTCCGGAGATCTCGGCGAAAACATCACGACGCGCGGCCTCGACCTGCTCGCACTGCCGACCGGCGCCATCCTGAACATCGGGAGTGAAGCGCGGGTCGAACTCACGGGATTGCGCAATCCGTGCCGGCAGATCGACGCATTTCAGGCCGGCCTGACCGAAGCCGTGCTCGAACGCACCGCGGATGGCCGCCTGATCCGCAAGGCAGGCGTGATGGGCGTCGTCCTGCGCGGCGGCGCGGTGACGCCGGGCGACGCCATCACCGTCGAGTTGCCCTCGGGCGAGCACCGGCCTCTGGAGCCTGTCTGACGCTGACCTCTAATTCCAAACAGCGCTTCGATCGGGGCCACGCATCCGATCGCGTTGGAAAACTCAAGACCACCTATTGAGTTAACCGCCCTCTCAATGCACCATTAGTCGTGTTCACGGTCCCCGACTCGCCTCGGGGCTAAGAGGGAACCCGGTGCCGCGCGAGCGAATCCCGGGGCTGCCCCCGCAACTGTAAGCGGTGAGCCATGGTCGATCACGCCACTGACGCGCAAGCGTTGGGAAGGCCGGCCCTGGCGACGACCCGCAAGCCAGGAGACCTGCCGCGAACAAAACGTCCACGGGCGGGGTGTCCCGGTGGCCGCTTGTCGTTTGCGGCGCGCCCTGCGCCGTCCGATTGGCGCCGCGATCCCCGACCATACGCGAACGGGGAACGCACATGTCACTGGCTTACGACTTCGACCACGACGGTCATCTCAAACCCTTGCCAAAATCCGCCGAGGTTCTGGCGTTCAGCGCCCCTGTCGAGCGGAGGCGCCCGCGCATCGACGACATCCGGCTCGATCCGGCGCGCGATGCGCTGCTGACGCCATTTGGCGTCGCCACGCTGCAGGATCGCTACCTGCTTCCCGGCGAAACCTGCCAGGACATGTTCGCGCGAGTCTCCTGCGCCTATGCGGACGACGCCGCCCACGCGCAGCGCCTCTACGACGCCATGTCGCGCCTCTGGTTCATGCCCTCGACGCCGATCCTGTCGAACGGCGGCACGGAGCGCGGCCTGCCGATTTCCTGCTTCCTGAATTCCGTGTCGGACTCGCTCGAGAGCATCGTCGGCACATGGAATGAAAACGTCGCGCTTGCCTCTGGCGGGGGCGGCATCGGCACCTATTGGGGCCATGTGCGCTCCATCGGCGAGAAGGTGAAGGGCACCGGCGAAACCTCCGGCATCATCCCGTTCATCCACGTCATGGACGGCCTGACGCTCGCGATCAGCCAGGGTTCGCTGCGGCGCGGATCGGCTGCGGTCTATCTCGACATCCATCATCCCGAGATCGAGGAGTTTCTGGAAATCCGGAAGGCGTCCGGCGACTTCAATCGCAAGGGACTCAACCTGCACCACGGCATCGGCGTCACCGACGAATTCATGCGCGCCGTCGATCTCGGCGAGATGTTCGGCTTGCGCAGCCCGAAGACCGGCGAAGTCCTGCGGAGCGTCGACGCCCGCCAGCTCTGGCAGCGCATTCTGGAAACACGCGTCCAGTCGGGCGAGCCATACCTGCTTTTCGTCGACACCGTGAACCGGTCGCTGCCGCGTCACCAGCGCGACCTCGGTCTGAAAGTTACGACCTCGAATCTCTGCAGCGAGATCACGCTCGCGGCAGGACGCGACCATCTTGGCGAAGACCGAACCGCCGTCTGCTGCCTGGCTTCGCTCAATCTGGAAACATGGGAAGAGTGGCGCGAGAATGCCGATCTCGTCGAAGACGTGCTGCGCATGCTCGATAATGTGCTGACCTCCTTCGCCGAGACGGCGCCCGAAAGCATGGCGCGCGCGGTTTATTCCGCGATGCGCGAACGCTCTGTCGGCCTTGGCGTGATGGGATTTCATTCATTCCTGCAGGCGCGTCGCGTGCCGTTCGAGAGCGCGATCGCGAAATCATGGAACATGCGCATCTTCCGCCACATCCGCCGCGAGGCGGACGCCGTTTCGGTGCGTCTCGCGCATGAGCGCGGCGCCTGCCCGGACGCCGCCGAACGCGGTGTGATGGCGCGCTTCAGCCACAAGATCTCGATCGCCCCGACGGCGTCGATCAGCATCATCTGCGGCGGCGCGAGCGCCTGCATTGAGCCGATCCCCGCCAACGTCTACAATCACAAGACGCTGTCGGGCTCCTATGTCGTGCGCAATCCGCACTTGCGCGATCTTCTCGCCGAGCGCGGCGCCGACACGCCCGAGACATGGCAGGGCATCGTGGCGAACGAGGGCTCGGTCCAGCACCTTGCGTGCCTGACTGACGACGAGAAGACGATCTTTCGCACCGCGTTCGAAATCGACCAGCGCTGGATCGTCGAACTCGCCGCGGACCGGGCGCCCTTCGTCTGCCAGAGCCAGTCGATCAACCTCTATCTGCCGGCCGATATCGACAAGTGGGACCTGCACATGTTGCATTGGACCGCGTGGAAGAAAGGCTTGAAGAGCCTCTATTACTGCCGCTCGAAATCGCTCAGTCGCGCCGGCTTCGCCGGGCAGGAAAAAGCGCAGCCCGCCGCCGCGTCCGGCGCCCCTGCCCGCACCGATTACGAGGAGTGCCTCGCATGCCAATAAATCTCTCGCACATCGATCCGCGCACGCTCATCGGCACCGGCGAGGTCGGGCTGCTCACCTCGAGCGGCACTTACGACGTTGAACGTTACCCCTGGGCATACGAGTTCTGGAAGCGCCAGCAGCAGACGCACTGGATGGGCGAGGAAGTGCCGCTTGGATCCGACCTCAAGGACTGGGCGTCGGATCGCGTCACCGATGCCGACCGTGGACTCCTCACGCAGATCTTCCGCTTTTTCACGCAATCGGACGTGGAGGTCGGCGACAATTATCTGAAACGCTACATCCCGATCTTCCAGCCGCTCGAATTGCAGATGATGATGGCCGCCTTCACCAACATGGAGACCGTGCATATCGACGCCTATGCGCTGCTCTTGAAGACGCTCGGCATGCCCAACACCGAATTCGCGGCCTTCCGCGACTATGACGCCATGCGGGCCAAGGCCGACTACATGCACGCCTTCGGCACGGAGACGATCGGCGACGTCGCGCGTACGCTCGCCATGTTCGGCGCCTTCACCGAAGGCATGTCGCTGTTCGCCAGTTTCGCAATGCTCCTGAACTTCCCGCGCCACAACAAAATGAACGGCATGGGGCAGATCGTCAGCTGGTCGGTGCGTGACGAGAGCCTGCACTGCGAGGGCATCATCCGGCTCTTCCACGAATGGGATCGCGAAACCGGCGCGGTGACGCCGGCTGTGCGCAACGACATCCTCGAAGTTGCAAACACGATGGTGTCGCTGGAGGACCGCTTCGTCGATCTCGCGTTCGACCTCGGCCCGGTCGAGGGCATGAAGCCGCAGGACATCAAGAACTACGTTCGCTACATCTGCGACTGGCGGCTGACGCAATTGCGGTTGCCGACTTTGTTCGGATATTTCGTCACGCAGGATGGCGCCCACGAGCAGCGCAAGCCGCATCCCCTGCCCTGGATCATCGAGATCCTGAACGGCGTCGAGCATGCAAACTTCTTCGAGCAACGCGCCACCGAATATTCCAAAGGCGCGACGCGCGGAAGTTGGGAGGATGTCTGGCGCGAGACTGACGCGCGCGGCGGAGATCAACGCCGTCAGGCGTTCCCCGCCGGGATGGCGTGACGGAGATCCTGCGCGGCCGCGTCCGTCTCGGAGTCGGCGATCGCATTCTTGAGCAGCGCGAGATCATGCTCGAGATCCGGTCGCCACCCGCACTCGCAGGAGCCGCCGTGCTGGTGCGCGCAAGCGATGTCGCGATACACGGCGCCCAGCGCTTCGGATGCGAGCTGCAGAACCAGCAAGGGATGCATCTGCGTCTCCACCTGCAAGCGCAGAAAGTCCGCGCCGATGCTGTCGCGAAGCGCGCCACGGACGATCTGACGTCGACGTTCAAACTCTGCGCGGGTCATGCGCGAACCTCCGGTTGATGGATTGTCCACGCATCATTCTGCCTGATCGCAGGAACGTCAATGAAGATCTGAAACACTATAATTATAATACTTACAAGGTAGCAGTTTAGCGCGTTTCTAATCTATCATAAATAGCAGCGCGCAGCTTGCAGACGATCGGTTTGGTGGCTACATCTGCAACAGCGCACGGCTCATCCCGCATGTGTGCTGGAACACGGTTGCCCCGCGGGGGCGCGAAGGCGGACGTGTTCGAAGTGGCGAGCCCTGCTGCTCGTCGAAACCTCCCGTGACTTGACGCCCTTGCCTGCCTCCCCCGGGCGGCAGGGGCGTCCTTTCAAACAACGGAAGGCAATGTTTCATTGAACCGGGATCATCTGGTGAATGCTTCTGCAGATCACCATCTTCTTGATCAGGAAGTTGGAAAGGTCCGGCTCGACGACAACGGTCAGCGCCTGCGCGTCCGCCTGTAGGCGCACGACATAAAGGATTGTGTCGGTCGATATGTCGATCACGTCGAGGTCGACAAATGTCGAGCGAATGTACCTCAGGTGGCTGAGCACTTCGTCACGCCCCTGAAGCCAGACGGTTTCGCGTTCGTCCGGTAGGAAGGCGGACGACAGGACCGCGTCTTCCCGGAAGCGGTAGGCCATGTCGTCGATTTCTGCGTACTTCCATTTCTTGAGCGATTCAGTGATGAGCGCTACCATTTCTGGACCGATGTGCATGACACTTCCCTCGCGCTGCCTTGACCGGCGAAGAATGAAGCTTTGGCGGCGTCTTGCAACCCTCATGGCGATCTGGCGCGTGCGAAAGCTCGCCATCACACGTCGCCAAGCTTCACCTTTGGCGCAGCTGATGCGCCATTTCACAGCGTTTAATTCGCGTCGGTCGCCGGCGTCGGGCAACTCTCGACGTGTTCGCGCGTAGTCCGTTCTGGACGCAACGCTTCGGCTAGGAGCCGGTTTTGCCATTCATGGATGACTTCTCGGCTGAAGAGCGACGTTTCTTGTTGCAGATCGGCGACACGGGGATGGTCACCTTCAACCCGCTGGAAGACGAGTTGATCAAGTTCCTGATCGAGTCCGGTCTGGTCACGGCCGAACGGGTCGATGACGAGACAGCCGTCCTTCGACTGACTGTCGAAGGCCATACGCTCGTGACGCGGTTGCGGGAGAACATGGGCTGACGCGAGGCTAAGCCAGCGGCATGCACAGGAAGTCCCGCGTCTGCGTGCTGCTCATCGGCGTGCTGAAGAGAAAACCCTGTGCCGCAGGGCAGCCCTCATCCTGCAGCAAAGAGAGATCCGACGCGCGCTCGACACCTTCCGCCACGACATCCATGCCGAGACTCCGGCCGAGACCGACAATGGCGCGGACAATTGCGCGCGCATCCGCATTGTGTTCCATGTCGAGCACGAAGGACTTGTCGATCTTGATCTTCGTGAATGGAAATTTGCGCAGGTAGCTCAGCGATGAATAGCCCGTTCCGAAATCATCCATCGAAACGCCGATTCCTGCATCCCGCAGCCGTGTCAGACACGCAAGCGTCGACTCTGTCGCCTCCATCAGAAGCGACTCCGTGATCTCCAGTTCCAGGCGCGACGGTTCCAGTCCTGCTGCCGAGATGGCGTCCATGACGGTTTCATAAAAGCCTACGTCCCGGAGCTGCGCCGGCGAAACATTGACCGCGACGGCGACCGATTTCGGCCAGCTAGCCGCTTCCATGCAGGCCGTCTTCAAGACGAACAGGCCGATGTCGCGGATCATTCCGGTCGCCTCCGCAACGGGAATGAAGTCGGACGGATTGACCACGCCGCGCTCCGGATGACGCCAGCGCACAAGCGCCTCCATGCTCTTGGGCGCGCCTGTGTCGAGACCCATGATGGGTTGGTAATGAACTTCGAGCTGGCGCGTGACAATCGCCTCGCGCAAGTCGGACTCGAACTTCAGCTTGGCCTGCAGCGCCGCGTCCATCGCCGGGTCGAACAGGCGAAAGGCGTTCCGCCCTGCAGCCTTGGCCTGGTAAAGCGCAATGTCGGCGCGGCGCAGCACGGTTTCGGTGTCTTTTGTATCGCGTGCGGCGGCGCAGATCCCGACGCTCGCGCCAATATGCACGGGGCAGTCGGACAGCATCACCGGCATGGCGGCGGCGTCGAGGATCCACGATGCGGCCTCGCGCAAGGACGCGGCCGACTGGTCGCCGCAATAGATGATCGCGAATTCGTCACCGCCGAGGCGAACCACATTGGACGGCGCCGGAAATCCCATGAGGAGTCGCTGCGAAATCTGCTTGAGAAGCTCGTCGCCCGCCGAATGACCGAGCGTGTCGTTGATGGTCTTGAAGTGATCGAGATCGATGAGGAAGACCGAGAACGGCTTCCCGCTTGCGCAGAGCTCGTCGAGCGTTTCACGCATCATCGTCCGGTTCGACAAGCCGGTCAGCGCGTCGTGTCGCGCCATATGGGCGATGCGCGCCTCGCTGCGATTGCGTTCCGTGACGTCGATCGCCGCGACGAGCATCGAGGGCCTCTCGGCGTAGGTCAGGCGTCGCGCAAAGACCGCGACGTCGATGACCGATCCGTCGGCGCGCAGGTGGCGCTCGGCGCCTTTGCTCGTCAGCTCGCTGTCATGCAGGTTGAAGGCATTGCCGCAAACGAGTTCGTGTTTGTTGCGCCCGACGAGGGCTTCGCGCGTGTAGCCGTAATGTTCGAGCGCCGCGTCATTGACGGCGAGAATGCGGGCATTCTCGACTTCGATCACGAACATCGGAACAGGATTGCCCTCGAAGAGGAGGCGAAACGAATCCTGCCGCTGCTTGAGCTCCGTGATGTCGATGCGAAGCCCGATGAGGCTGTTGTCTTCGAGACGGCGTTCGTCGATGAGAATCCAGCGCCCGTCCGCGAGCTGCTGTTCGTGACGCGTGCCGGGGCCGTTCAGTCGGCGCATGCGTTCTTCGAACCAGGCGTCTTCCCGACCGATCGCTTCCGGATAATCCCCGCGCTCCAGGCCGACTCGCAGCGTATCGGCGAAGCGGGCGCCGACGGCGAAGAGATCCGCCGTCGCCTTGTAGATCTGCGCGTAGCTTTTGTTCCAGTGAACGTAGCGTCCCTCGGAATCGAGCAGCACGATGCCTTCCGGCAGAACATCGAGCGCGGCGCAGAGAAGATGGTCCTTCTGCTCGGCCCAGTGCCGTTGCAATTGTTCGATGGGCGCTTGCAACTGCTCGGCAGCTAGGGTCAGGGCCTTGGTTTCCACGCCATCCTCCAGGTGAATGACGTGAGTGTGGTGCAAACAGATTGCGGCAACCTTTCCAAGTCTTTGATAAGCTGCGCAAATTCTCGGCATGCTGAGCTTAAGTTGTAGTCGCGTCGCTGGACGCATCTTGCGCCCGCTGCCTGTATTCGCGTCATCAGGCCTGTATCGACGCAGTGCGTCGCGGAACCAAAGGCGCGCGCAAGACTATGTTCTTCGTCCCCTCACGCCCGAGACGCGCATGCTGATTGCAAGCTGGAACGTGAATTCCTTGAAGTCGAGACTCCCGCATGTTCTCGACTGGCTGCGCGCGCACGAACCGGACGTGCTCATGTTGCAGGAATTGAAGTCGCTGGATTTCCCTGCCGCCGAATTCGAAGCGCTCGGCTATCATTGCGCGGCCGTCGGACAAAAGACGTGGAATGGTGTCGCAATCGTTGCGCGTGAACCCTTCGACGTGAAGGCAACGGCCTTGCCGGGCGATTCAAACGACAAGCAGGCGCGCTATCTCGAAATCGCCCTGGGGGACCTCACCATCGTCAACATCTATCTCCCGAACGGCAATCCCGTGGGCTCGCCGAAATTCGACTACAAACTCGCCTGGATGGACCGGCTGAAAAAGCGCATGAGCGCGCTGAAGCGAAATGGCAAGGCCGTGGTGATCGGCGGTGATTACAACGTCATTCCGGAAGACATCGATTGCTTCAGTACGAGATTCTGGAAAGACGATGCGTTGTTCCAGCCCGAGCCACGCGCGCGCTTTCGCGGCTATCTTGAAAATGGCTACACTGACGCCTTCCGAAAATTCAACGAGGGGCCGGGACATTATACTTTCTGGAAATATTACAGAAACCAGTTCAGCAAGAATCAGGGAATCCGCATCGATCATTTCCTGGTTTCGCCGGCGGCGTTGAAACGCATCACCGGTTGCGCAGTCGACGTTCAGCCGCGCGGCTTGTCGAAGCCTTCGGACCACGCGCCCATCATCCTGGCGATGAGATAGCGGATGCATCGCGCGTACTTCTTGAAAAATCCGAGCACAGAAAGCCCTTCACAAGGAACACGCGCGCGTCTGCCGAAAAGGTATTTTCCGAGCGTCGGGAGCTTGACGAAGATGGTCGTGTTCGGGACGCCAACCTGCCCGTGACGCGACCCTGCGTACGCAAGCGTCCCGCCGCTCGACGAGGCCCTAATCTAGGAAAATGCAATCTAGGGCGCCCTACGACCGAATGGACGTAAAGTTATAGGCGAGAGCTTGACTATAAGTCGAGCCCATTAAGCTTGTTTAGGAACCATTCCGCTCCGTCCGCCAGAGAGGATTTTGAAACTGCCCCCGCCAGAAAGCCGTTAAACCGAAAGGTTATACTTTGTTTCAGCTATCGTTACGTATTGGCTAAAGCTGTCAAGATGGCGCATAGTCAAGTCCACAGCTTCCTTACGGGACTGGCATCCCTTTGAGATAAGAGGGTTAATTCACTCAAAGGGAGCCGGAACTACAGACCGTGGGATTTTCAGGCCCGTTCACGCGGGCCCATCCAAAAACGAGAAGAAACGGCATCAACGACAAAAAACGCTCCCAGGAGCGCGGAACAAAGCTGGCCGCAAGTGTTGGCGTAAAAGAAGTCTCAGCATTGCCGAAAAGGCGCTCGGTAAGCGCCGGTGATGTTGATGGATGAATAGTGGAGCGTGAGTTGGGCGTGGCGTGCTCGATAGTCTTGCAAGGCATTTGGCTTGCACGATGATCGATACGGGGGGTTAGATGACTGAGATCCGTATTGTCGTGGTCAACGATTACCCGCTTTTCAGAGCGGGAATCGTTCATATCCTGTCGGCGGAACTGGACTTCGCAATCGTCGGCGAAGGCGAAAGCGCCGACGACGCCTGCCGCCTCGCGCGGCTTCAGAAGCCGCACATCGTCGTGCTCGACGCCACGCTTCCTGGCGACGGCATCAAGGCGCTGTCGAGATTGATTGAAAGCGACCCGGCGTTGAAGGTGATCATGCTCACCAATGCTGCGGACGATCACCGTGTCGGTCCGGCCATGCAGGTTGGGGCCTGGGGCTATCTGCTCAATGGCATCAGCGGCGCCGAACTCACCAGCACGGTGCGAATGATCCACCGTGGCCAAAGATATGTCGCCCCGGCGATCGCCGCACATCTGTTCTCGAAGCCTCCGGCGGCCTCCAAACTGGACGACAATTGCTTCTCGGGCCTGTCGTCCCGCGAGGAACAGATCCTTCATTTGCTGGTCGAAGGTTTGAGCAACAAGGAAATAGGCGGCCGGCTGCGCATCAGCGAAAAGACCGTGAAGCACTATCTCACGATCATCCTCGAAAAGCTCAACGCGAAGAACCGTGTCCAGGCGGCGCTCATGGCCTATGGGCATCTGAAGTTCCGGGAAACGCGAGCGACCTGAGCTCACGCGACGAACAGAAAGCTTGACGCTTTGGCGTGTCGCCTCAGTGCTCCTTGAAGGCGCGCGCAACCTGATCCATCAGGGGCTTCAGAAGATACGACATGGCCGTACGTTCAGCCGTGCGGAAATGAACTTCGGCCGGCATGCCTGGCACCAGCTGCATCGA
>JAQGKM010000480.1 GCA_028290125.1 Hyphomicrobiales bacterium
AGCCGATCGCGATGCTGCGCTGGGCCGCATCGAAGCCATGCCCGGTCACCAGCCGCACCCCTTCGCTGAGCACGATCTGCTCGGCCGTCTGCAAGCCCTTGGCGTAGACGTTGGCGCTGGCGCGGCACAGGGGCGCCAGAACAAGCGGGATCGCCGGTGCAATGACAACCAGACCGCCGAACGTGAGTCCGAGCACCCGGCCGACCAGCAAAGGCGCCGAGGTGGCGAGCGAAAAGGTGATGGCGCCGAACGACAGGGCCGCGAGCGCGGTCGGCGTCCAGACGGCGATGATGGCGATCGCCACCGCGACCGCGAGCGCGCCCGCCGTCGCCCAGCGGTCACGCACCGCAAGGCTCCCGAGCGCGGGCCAGAGCAGCATGCTGAGCGTCAGCGAGGCGCGGTCGAGCGTCGAGGATTCGATGTCGGGCGCTGGCGTCGTCGCCGGCGCGACCACGCCGATCAGGAGCGTCGCCATGGCGGCGATGCCGAGGCCGAGTGGCAGGAGATAGAGGTTCGAGGTCTTGGTGTGCCCCGGCAGCGCCGCGGCCGTCAGCGCGGCAAGCAGCAGCGTGCCGGCGGTCTTGAAATAGCGCTCCGCGGCAAGATGCGAGAACGGAGTCCAGATCAGCGTCAGCCCGACCCAGCCGAGCAGGAAGAACGCCGTCAGCGCCGTCGGCGAGTTCAGGACCTCCCGCAGCCGCGCCAGATCGACCCGCTTGGGGCTGAGCATGACGCCGAGCAGCACCAGCGCGGCGCCGACCGGCATCATCGAGAAGATCAACCGGCGCGAGAAGATCGCCCCGCAGGGCACGCCGATCGCCAGCATGGCGACGCCAAGCCTGATCAGCAGACCGGCAGCCTCCTGGGCAGGGTCGTCAAAACGGCGGCGGGTCGGAGCAGCGGACATGGGGCACAATCTGGACGGCTGAAGTGAACGGACGCTGGAGCGCTTCGGGGCGATTCATCCTAGCTTTACTGCGCGCCCTGCGCTGTGCGCCTGCAGCAACATGCGCCAGCAATCATCAGCCGCCGGAGTCCGGCGGGCGGCGCAGGGCCTTGACCTTGCCGCGCACTTCCTTGGCCTCGCGGCGGCGCACCTTGGAGGCGAAGGTCGGGCGGGTCGCCCGGCGCGTGATGACCGGCTTGGCCGCCTCCTCGATCAGGGCGGCGAGACGCTCCAGGGCGTCGGCGCGGTTGCGCTCCTGCGTGCGGAACCGCTGCGCGCTGATGACCAGCACGCCTTCGCGCGTCATGCGACGGCCCGCCAGCTTGATCAGCTGTTCCTTGACGAGCGGCGGCAGGTTCGGCGAGGCGGCGGCGTCGAAGCGCAATTGAACGGCGCTCGAGATCTTGTTGACGTTCTGACCGCCCGGCCCCGAGGCGCGCACGAAGGTTTCTTCGAGCTCGCTCTCGTCGAGACTGATTCTGTCGGTCATGCGGATCATGGGCGGAGGTTAGAAGCTCCGCCCATGTCTGTCACGCCGGGCGCGCGGATCTCAGTCGCGCCGGCCCGAGGTGTGGCCGCGGTTCGACTCGCCCGGCGCGCCGACGTCGACGCGGGCGTCGATGACATAGGGTTTTCCCGAGCGCACCATCGCCTCGCCGCGCAGCAGCGCCGCCGCGAGTTCGCCCGACGTCTCGAGCGGCCCCTCGCCCGCCACGCCCTGCGCGCGCGCAAGACCGACGAGATCGACCGGCGGGTCGCACATTTCCTGGCCGACGAACTTGTTCTCGACCGGACGCCCGCGCTGCACCGCCATCCGCTCCTGATGGGCGACGTCGTTGTAGTAGACACGGTTGTTGGCGATCACGATCAGCACCGGAATGCCCATGTGGGCTGCGGTCCACAGCGCATTGCCGCCCATCGAGAAATCGCCGTCGCCCACGACCGCGACGCAGAGCCGTCCCGAATCCTTCAGCGCCAGGGCAGAGCCGATGGCGTTGGCCGGACCCGAGCCGACGCCGCCGCCGCCATCGAAACCGACATAGTCGAGCGGCCCCTTGAAATTCACCGTGTCGGACGGCCAGCCGAGCGAGAAGCCCGCCATCGTGACCTCGCGGCTCTCGGTGAAGTCGCGCACCACCAGCGCGAGATCCTTGAGGCCCATCATGCCCTCGGCCCGGGGTTTTGGTAGCGCGGGCGCGTTGCGCACCGGCCATTTCGGCGCGGCCTTGTCGGTCGTGCCGCGCAGGCGGCGCACGGCTTCAGTCAACGGGCGGATGATCTCGTTGGGCGACGACAGGATCTTCAGATCGACGGCCGGAAGGCCGAAATAGTCCATGTTCCAGCCATTGTGCAGGAACTCGTCGAGCGACACGTGGATGACTTTCGACGCCACCGGCACGCCCTTGCCGAGCGTCTGCGCGAAGTGTCCCTTCAGATCCATCCAATCGAGCGACAGCACGACATCGGCTTCCTTGGTGGCGGCTGTCGTCGCGGGCGATGGCCGGAAACGCGGCTCGAAGGCGTGCAGCGGATGCTCGGTCGGGAAGGCGGCGGCCGTCTTCATGTCGGTGAGCACGAGCGCGCCGAGCGCCTCGGCGAGTTCGATGCGCGCGTCCCAATCGGCCTGCGAGCGCGATACGCGGCCCATGAGGATCATCGGCTTCTTCGCGGCGACCAGCATGCGCGCGGCTTCTTCGACCGCTTCCGCCGAGGGCGCGGGCGGGCGGCCCGGCTTGTGGCGTTCGACATCCGGGAAGGTTACGGGACCGTCGAGTTTCGATTCCTGCAGGGCGACGTCGAGGCAGACATAGGTCGGCCCGCGCGGCTCGGTCGCGGCGATCTGGTGCGCGCGCATCATCGCTTCGAGCGTCGCGCCGACGGAGCGCGGCTCGTCGTCCCATTTCGTGTAATGGCGGATCAGCGCGCCCTGATCTTTCGACGTGTGGATCCAGTCGATCCACGGGCGGCGCTCTTCGGCGTCGCCGGGGCCGGTGGCGCCCAGCATGAACACCGGCGCGCGTCCGCACCACGCGTTGAAGATCGCCATGGTGGCGTGCATCAGGCCGACATTGGAATGCAGCGCGACGCCCATCGGCTTTTCGGTGACTTTCGCATAGCCCTGCGCGATCGCGACCGCATGTTCCTCATGCAGGCAGACCAGCATCTGCGGATCGCGGTTGCCGAGATAGTTCACCATGCTGTCATGCAGGCCGCGATAGCTCGCGCCCGGCGTCAGCGCGATGTAACGCAAGTCGAGGCGGCGCAGCATTTCCGCCATGGCGTCCGACGCCCAGCCAAGCTCGGCGTTGCTGTCGGTGATGAGCCGGTCCTTGTCGTGGAAGGTGGCGGTTGCGAGCTTGACGCCCTTGTTCTTGTCCGTCGCCATGCCGTGTCTCTCCCTTCGGCCCTGAAGCGCGGGAGAGTTCGTCTCTCCCGGCGCGGGCTCACTTCGTTGGCGCGAAGTGTAGTGGCAGGGCACGCGGCGAGGCAAGGTCCCGTCATTGCGAGGAGCCGAAGGCGACGCGGCAATCCATCTTTGGCGCGACTGGCGACAACCCGCATCACGAGCCGCGCGGCGCCAGCCGCAAGGCCTCACATGGATTGCTTCGTCGCTACGCTCCTCGCAATGACGAGCTGTGGCAGACAGCCTTACTGCGTGCAGACCTTGGTGGTCTTGATCGCCGACTGGGCTTCCGTTTCGGTCTTGTAGATCGTGCCGTCGCCGCCCACGACCGTCATCGTCGACGTCGTCGGCTTCTCGCGCGTGATGGTGCAGCGCTTGGTGGAGGCGTCCTGCACGATGAAATAGTTCGCCGAGCTCGGGCTCGTCACCGACATCGACTCGGTCTGGGCGAAGGCCGGCGCGGAAATGGCGGCGCTCATCAGGGCGGCCAGTGCGATTGCGCTTTTCATGTCTGTGCTCCGTTCAACGACCGGCGCAGCGCCGGTCCATGCGGCGTGACAATTTCGGCCCGTGAAGCAGGTTCCATTTCGGTGCGCTAAGCCTTTCGGAGAGGCGCGATCTGCTCGTAGGTGCATTGCTCCGGCGCCTTGTCGGGACGCCAGCGCATGAGCTTCGCGCCATGTCGAAGACGCCCGCCGCTGACATGATCGTAACGCACCTCGACGACCAGCTCGGGCTTCAGCGGCTCCCATTGCGCGCTGCGCTCGGTGCTCCAGCGGCTCGGTCCACCCGGCGCGTCGCCCGTGAAACCCGGCGCGTGACGGAGCTTCTCGAGTTTCTTCGTCAACGCGGGCCGCTCCGCATCCGAGATCGTGGACGTGTAGCCGATGTGATCGAGCTTGCCCTCGTCATTGTAGAGCCCGAGCAGAAGCGAGCCGACCTCCTTCGATTTGCTCGCGTAGCGAAAGCCGCCAACGACGCAATCTGCGGTGCGCAGGCGCTTGACCTTCACCATCGCGCGTTCGCCGGGCGCATAGGGCGCCGACCATTGCTTGGCGACGACGCCGTCGGTCGCGCCCGCCCCCGCCTGCGATAGCCAGCGCAACGCCTCGTCGCGATCGCGCGTGCCAGGCGACAGCGACAGCTCCGGGCTCTTGAATTTTTTCACCAGCTTGTCGAGGGCTGCGTGGCGCTTCGACAGCGGCGCGTCGACGAGGCTCGCGCCGTCGGGAGCAAGCAGCATGTCGAACAGCACGATGCGTGCGGGCGTCGCCGCGGCGAGTTTCTTGATGCGGCTTTCGGCGGGATGCAGGCGCATCTGCAGCGCCTCGAAATCGAGCTGGCCGTCGATCTCGATCACCAGCTCGCCGTCGATGACGAAGCGCTCGACGGAAAGTTGCGCCACCAGCGCAACCACTTCCGGAAAGTAGCGTCCGAGCGGCTTGCCTGATTTCGCGCGCAGGTCGACTGCGTCGCCTTCCTTGAAGACAAGACAGCGAAAGCCGTCCCATTTCGGCTCGAACCACCACGCGGCGCCTTCCGGCAGGTCGGTGGCGGCGCGCGCCTCCATGGGGGCGAAGTCCAGCGGCAGGCCGAACGCGCCTGTCGCCTGCGTCGCCGGCGTTTTTTTCTGTCTGACAGCCATGGCGGTTAACGCGGATTGCGCCCTTTCGTTCGCGCCCCGCGACCGCTAGCATGGCCGGACGGCCGCCAGAGCCGGACAGGGAGGAACAGACATGCGCGCTTTCAGCATCCTGAGCGCCGTTGCGCTCGGCGTCATGAGCATCGGGCTCGCCAGGGCCGACGCGGTTTCGGAATGGAAGGATCTCGCCTTCCCGCCGGCGCCCGAATTGAAGCCCGCGAAGGTCGACGCCGCGACGACGGCGCTGCTGCTGCTCGACTTCACCAACCAGACCTGCACGGTCGAACGCCGCCCGCGCTGCGCCGCGCAGGTGCCGGGGCTCGCAAAACTGCTGGCCGACGCGCGCGCGAAGAACGTCTTCGTCGTCTACAGCGTCGCCACCGCAGGCAGCGACCGCAAGGACATTCTCGGGCCCTTGGCCGCCCGCGACGGCGACCCGGTCCTGCCGCCGCTCGGACCCGACAAGTTCATCAACAGCGATTTCGAAAAGATGCTGAAGGACAAGGGCATCCAGAC
>JAQGKM010000482.1 GCA_028290125.1 Hyphomicrobiales bacterium
ACGATCTCGTTCTTCACGATGGACGTCGGAATCGTCCAGGTCGGATTGAGATTGACGTCCTGGATCTTCGCCACGACCTGCGGAGACGCGTGGTCCTTGTCGCCCACCACGGCCGTGTAGCGGCGCATCACCACGCCGCCCGCAATGGCTTCGACGGCGGCGGCGGGAATGTTCACGACAACATGACGCGGCGCGAAATCGAAATTGACGGTTTCAATCCGCTGCGCGCTGCCGGCGAGCTGGCGCGCGCGCTGCGCGGCCGGAATGTTGATCGCCGCCAGCGTCGCACCCGTGACTTCGCCCGTCGTCTTCAGGCCCATGCGCAGCTGGAAGGATTTTACCGCCTGCGTCAGGGCTTCGTCAAAGAGATCGCCTTCGCTCGCCTCGCGCGGGAGGTCACCCTCGATCGCCAGACGCGCCCGCAGGGCCAGCACCGGCTCGCCGGTCGCGTCGAGCCTGACGTCGCCGGGAATGACCTGCCACCCGCCGGCATCGGCGATCGCCTGATAGCGTTCTGCGGCCGCCTTCGTCGCCGCGAACGTGTCGGGCGACAAGCTCGGCGCCGAGTCGGTGGACGTCTCCATCTCACGCACCTTCGCGGCCTTCGTGCCCGCGCTGGCCTTCTTCTTCGCCGGCTGTTCGAGGGTCGCCGTCGGCTTCTCGGCGGCGAGCGGGGCCGGCGCGGTGGCCGGCGCTGCCGCCGGCTCCTGCGCGAAGGCTCCGCCGCACAGGGCGAGCGTCATCGTCAGCGCAGCCGCGCTGTTGGACCAAGGGGTGCGCATGGATGTCGCCTACTTGTTTTTGGCGGCTTGCTGACGCGCAAGCTCGGCTTCGACGCCCGTGTCGGAAGACTTCTTGCCGTGCGGCGCGCCCGAGGTGGAGTTGGGCTGCGTCATGGATGGCGGGTCGCTGGCGGGAAACGTGTCTTCCAGCTGTTCGGTCAGATCAGCCTGCTCTTCCGCCTTCGACTTGGCGGGGGCCTGCGGATTGTTGGGGGCTTTGCTCATGGTGCGCTCCTGATGCGGTTCGCCTCATGAACGCAGGACAGGCATTAGCGTTGCAGGTCAGGCGAGCGTTATCAGGATGTGCAGGCTGCGCGGTCCATGCGCGCCGAGCAGCAGCGTCTGCTCGATGTCAGCGGAGCGCGACGGACCCGTGATGATGTTCACCGTGCGGGGCATGACGCCCTTGCCATGATCGCGGCGCAGCTTCGCCCAGACGCTCTCGAGATCGCCGAACAGATCGGCGGCCGAGAGAACCACGATGTGGTTGTCGGGCAGGAAATTCAGCGTCACCGGATTGTCGGGGCCCGACAGCACGACGAGAGAGCCGGTTTCCGCCACGCCGGCGAAGGCGTGGCTGACCGCGCTGAGATCGGCGCCCGCGGAGGCGCCGTCGCGCACCTCCATGGCTGCGCCGTGCCAGTCGAGCTGCGTCAGCCGCACGTCGGCGCCGATGCGCACCTGCAGCGGCAGATTGGCGTCGCGCAGCCAGCGCGCGACTTCGCCCGGCACGTCGGCGGCGCTGTTGAGGACCACGACGCTCGCCGACACGCGCTGCGCCTCGGTGAGGAAAGTCGCCATCCGGTTGGCGGGGCTGCCCTGTCCGCGCGCGGGGATCGGTCCGCGCGACGGCTCCTGCAGACGTTGCGCGACAATGCCGCGTCGCGTCGCCTCCTTGCCGGTGACGCCGAGCGAACGGCGGATGTTGGCGAAGACATCGTCACGCGCGCTCATCGTCTGCGCTCCTTCTGGCGCGCGCGCCATTGCGACTGGAACGAGGCGCCGGTGGGCGCCGGCATGTCGCGATATTGCGTCCAGCCGGACGCCAGCGGCAGGCTCGCGAAGCGGCCCTTGCCGCGCCCGAGCCATGCGAGCGCGCGCATGGCGAGCGAGGTGAGCGGGCGATAGAGGCCGGGGCGGCGTGCGAAAAACGCCCAGACGCCAAGGCCGAACCGCTGCACGGCGGGCGTGAGATGACGCTCAAACTCGCGCTCGCGCCAATGCCGCATGAGCTTCGGCAACGGGATTTTCACCGGGCAGACGCTCTCGCAGCGCCCGCAGAAGGTCGAGGCGTTGGGCAGGTGCCCGCCCTTGTCGACGCCGATCAGCGAGGGCGTCAGCACGGCGCCCATCGGGCCGGGATAGACCCATCCATACGCATGTCCGCCGACCGCGTGATAGACGGGGCAATGGTTCATGCAGGCGCCGCAGCGGATGCAGCGGAGCATGTCCTCGAACTCGCCGCCGAGCATGGACGAGCGTCCGTTGTCGACCAGCACGACATGATAATGCTGCGGCCCGTCGGGATCGTTTTCACGGCGCGGGCCGGTCGACAGCGTGGTGTAGACCGACATGTCCTGGCCGGTCGCCGAGCGCGCCAGCACGCGCATCAAAAGGCTCGCGTCTTCCAGCGTCGGCACAATCTTCTCGATCGACGCGATGACGATGTGCACCTTCGGCAAAGATTGCGTGAGGTCGCCATTGCCCTCGTTCGTCACGATGATCGACGAGCCGGTTTCGGCGACGAGGAAATTCGCGCCCGTGACGCCGACATCCGCCGCAAGAAACTTTTCACGCAGCACGCCGCGCGCTTCGGTCAGCAATTGCACGGGCTGCGAAAGGTCGCGATCCACCGCGAGATGCGTGTGCTCGCGGCGGAATTCGCGTTCGACCTGCTCCTTCGTCAGATGCACGGCGGGCGCAATGATGTGCGAGGGCGTCTCATGGCGCAGCTGGATGATGTATTCGCCGAGATCCGTCTCGACGGCTTTCATGCCGGCGGCCTCGATGGCGCTGTTGAGCCCGATCTCTTCCGAGACCATGCTCTTGCCCTTGGTCACGC
>JAQGKM010000007.1 GCA_028290125.1 Hyphomicrobiales bacterium
TCGTGCTCTTGTCGAACAGCTTTGCGCCGTCATGCTCCGCCGACAGCGGCTCCAGGAAGGCCTTCATGGGCGCCGACAGCGCGTCATAGGCCGCGTAGGCGCTGGCGAACAGCGTGTCGCCGCCGCCGTCGGGCGGCAGGACCTTCTGGATCAGGATCGAGCCGTCCGGCGGGATCTCGCTGCAGCTCTGATCTGAGTGCCAGACCTCGCCCGAGATGCGCTTCGACTTCTCGTCGAAATGCTGCAGCCGGATGGCCGGATAACCTTCCGCCGGCTTCGACGCCGTGCCGGCGCCGCCGACATGGATGTGCACGTGGCCGAAATATTCCGCCAGCCGCATCTGGTCGGCGAAGCTGAGGTTCTGCTCGCGGAAGAAGATCACGCCATACTTCAGGAAGGCGGCGCGCAGCTCGGCGAGCTGGCCGTCGCTGAGCGGCTTCGTCAGATCGATATTGCCGATTTCGGCGCCGACATAGGGCGACGAGGGGGTCACGGTGATCTGTTCTGAACTCACGACTTCATCTCCATTCATGACCAACGGTCGGGCCGGCGCCCGGGAGTTGGTCCAGTTTCGTTCATCTGCGGGGCGGCGCAAGGCGTCGCATCAATCTGCAATGGCGAGCTCTGACCAGATGGTCTGGACCAGCGCGCCAAATCGCGCATCGCCTCGCAAACTGCGCGGATCGCGCGGACGTTCAAACAGGCTTTCGTGGCTGGCGACGAGCCGGCCGGGGCGGGGGCTCATGACGATCACCCGGTCGGCGAGCGCCACGGCCTCCTCGATGTCATGCGTGACGAAGATGATGCTGCGGCGGCTCGCTTCCCAGATCCGCAGCAGCTCGCGGCCCATCACGATCTTGGTCTGATAGTCGAGCGCGCCGAACGGCTCGTCCATCAGGAAGATGTCGGGATCGTAGGCGAGCAGCCGGGCGAGCGATACGCGCTGGCGCATGCCGCCCGACAGGGCGCCGGGATAATGGTTCTCGTAGCCGGTCAGGCGCACCAGGGCGATGAGCTCAGCCACGCGCGCGGCGTGCTGCTCCTTGGGCATGCCGGAGAGTTCGCACCCGACCGCGATGTTGCTCGTGACGGTGGCCCAGGGCAACAGCGTGTCGCGCTGGAACATGAAGCCGATCTTGGGCTTGTGGCCGGCTTCGGACGCGGGCAGGCGGATATGGCCCGAACGCGCCGGCAGCAGGCCCGAGATCACCTTGAGCAGGGTGGACTTGCCGCAGCCGCTCGGCCCGACGATCGCCACGAACTCGCCCTCGGCGACCTGCAGCGACAGATCCAAAATCGCCGGCACGTCATTGCCGAAGGTGACGGTGATGTTTTCGACCGACAGGGTGACGGGCGCATGCGTCATGCTGGAACTCGTCATGCGCGCCACCGGGTCAGGCGATTGGACACCAGGGCGACGATGTTGTTGGCCACCATGGCGATGGCGATCAGGACCACGATGCCTGTAAAGACGCCTGTGGTGTCCAATTGACCGGCAGAGCGCTCGATATACCAGCCGAGTCCCCGGCTCGAGCCGATCAGCTCACCGACCAGCGCGCCGATCAACGCCAGGCCGACGCTGATGCGGAACGAGGCCATGATCCAGGTCAGCACCGCCGGCAGGAGCACGCGGCGCACGATGTAGCCATTGCTCGCGCCCATCGTGCGCATGAGGTCGATCGGATCGCGGTCTAGGGAGCGGACGCCTTCCAGAACGTTCAGGACGAAGACGAACACCACCATCGAGAACGACATCATGACCTTGGCGGGAAGGCCGATGCCAAACCAGAGGATGAACAGGGGCGCCAGCGCGACGCGCGGCAGGCTGTAGAGGCCCATGAACAGAGGCTCGGTGATCCGCGCCGCCCGCGTATATCGGGCGAGCAGCAGACCGAGCGACACGCCGACGACAGACCCGAGCGCCAGCCCGAGGCCGGCCTCGGTCAGCGTGGCGGACATATGCCAGGTGAGGTCGCCCTTCATGGCGAGGACCCACAGGCGCTCGCCGATCAGGCTGGGACGGCTCGACCAGAAAGGATCGAAGACATAGGCCCCCAACACCTCCCACAGCGCCAGCATCGCCGCCAGGAAGAGGCTCTGCTGGAAGAACAGGCTTCCGAAAAAGCCTCCCTGTCGCCGCCGGCTCACGGCCGGCGTCAGCGAGGCGTCCATCACGTTGTCAACCATCGACTGCGAACTCCGAACCGACATCAAGGCTGCGGCAAGAGCGCGGGCGCCCAGATCTGCTCATACGGCACGGCAACCATGGCCGGATCGCTGACCTTTAGCATACGCTGCATCAAGGCATAACCGGCCGGCGCCATGCGGCCGTCGGCGGACAGCAATTTCGGCGCTTCCTCGGCCAGAACCGCCCGCAGCTTGGGGTCGAGCGCCGGATACATGTCGAGCAGGGCGCCGTCGACGGCCGCGCGGTTCGTGCGCACCATTCCCTCCGCCTTGACGACAGCGCGCGCCAGTCCCTTGGCGGTGGCCTGATTGGCCGTCGTCCATTTCTCGAGGACCAGCAGGCCGAGCGCCGGATATTGCAGGTTGCGGTAATCCTGAACGAGCTTGAACTTGCCGGGTTCGCCGAGCGCCGCCTGCACGTCGGGCGTGGTCAGCATGCCGGCCGCCACGGCGCCGCTTTCGATCGCGGCGCGCATCGGGCCGCCGGTGCCCACGCCGGTGATCTCGAGATCACGCTCGGCGTTCATCCCGGCTTCTTCCAGATAGTAGCGCAAGGTGTTGTCGGTCAGGCTGCCGGCCGAGGTGATGCCGACGCGCTTCCCCTTGAGGCTCTTCAGGTCGGTCGCGGGGGAATTGGCGAGGGCCACGAGGCCGTAACCATGAAATTCGGTCAGCGCGACCAGCACCATGCCGCCCTGTCCACGCGAGCGCAGGCGCACGGCGTGATCGGCGGCGCAGATGCAGGCCTCGACGCTGCCCGACGCGAGCGCCTGAACGGCCGGACCGCCGCCCTTGAAGTCGATCAGCTCGATCTTGATGTTTTCGGCGGCGAACAGGCCTTCGCGCTGCGCCAGAATGATGGGTAGAGAGCCGAGCGAGTTCTGCGCGGACGCAAGCCGCACTGTGGTCTGGGCGAAACCTTGGCTGCCGAGCGCTGAAAGAAACAGCAATCCGACAGCGACCTGACGCAGGAAGTAGGCACGCATCCCGATCCAACCTTTCGATGAAACGGCGGACCCTGAGCCCGCCAGAAGACTGTTCCTGCCCGGCTCTCCGTGGCGCCAAAAATGCTCTTGCACATTATGGTGCACTGCATTGTTGTGCCAAGGAAGCTAGAGGGCTTGCCTCAAAGTCAAGCATATCAGGGGTGACTGTGCAAAATAGGCGCCGGTTCTAGAAAATGCTCCCACAAAACCGCTCCCGACGAGAAGGATTTCCTCCGCGTCGCAAGATCCACGAAGCCATCGAGCCGATAAACTGATCTCGCAAAAATGCTTGAATGCGTTTATTGGCTTGCCCGAGTTGAGACAACGTTGTTTTCCGGAAATGACAGGCGACATGAGTGACCAATTTCGCGTGAATGACGTGGACATGCCGGGACAATGGAATTTCTGGATCGATCGGGGTGGCACCTTCACCGATGTCATCGCACGCCAGCCCAATGGCGCATTGAAGACGCGCAAGCTGCTTTCGGAAAACCCCGAGGCCTACGCGGACGCAGCCGTTCAGGGCATTCGCGACCTGATGGGCATTTCGGCTGGCGAGAAGATCCCCTCGGCGCGGATCGCCGCGATCAAGATGGGCACGACGGTCGCCACCAACGCCCTGCTGGAGCGCAAGGGCGAGCGCACGGTTCTGGTCACCACGCGTGGCTTCGCCGATGCGCTGCGCATCGGCTATCAGACACGCGCCGATATCTTCGCGCTCGACATCAAGAAGCCGGAGCAGCTCTACGAGCGCACCGTGGAAGTCGCCGAGCGCGTGCTGGCTGACGGCGCGATCGAGCTGGCGCCGGATATGGGCGCGGTGCGCCGCGATTTGCAGGCGGTGCGCGACAGCGGCATCGAGGCCTGCGCCATCGTGTTCATGCACGCCTACCGCTATCCCGCGCATGAGCAGGCGGTCGCAGCCGTGGCGCGCGAGGTCGGCTTCACGCAGGTTTCGACGTCGCACGAAGTCAGCCCGCTGATGAAACTGGTGGGCCGCGGCGACACGACGGTGGCGGACGCCTATCTCTCGCCGGTGCTGCGCCGCTATGTCGATCGCGTGGCGGCGGAGTTCGACGATGCGGGCTCGTCCACCAAGCTGATGTTCATGATGTCGTCGGGCGGGCTGACGGACGCCCATCTGTTTCAGGGCCGCGACGCCATTCTTTCGGGACCGGCGGGCGGCGTCGTCGGCTGCGTCGAGACGGCGAAACTCGCCGGTCTGTCGCGCGTCATCGGATTCGACATGGGCGGCACGTCGACGGACGTGTCCCACTATGATGGCGAGTTCGAGCGCACGCTCGAAACCGAAGTCGCGGGCGTGCGCATCCGCGCGCCCATGATGCTCATCCACACGGTGGCGGCGGGCGGCGGCTCGATTCTGCATGCGGATAGCGGGCGCTTTGTCGTCGGCCCGGATTCCGCCGGCGCCGATCCCGGACCGCGCAGCTATCGCCGCGGTGGGCCGCTGACGGTCACGGACGCCAATGTGATGGCGGGCAAGCTCGACCCGGCGTTCTTCCCGAAAATTTTCGGACCGGACCGCGATCAGCCGCTCGACGTGGACGCCGTGCGCGAAGGCTTCGCACAGCTTGCCGCGCAGGCTGGCGATGCGCGTGCGCCAGAAGAAATCGCCGAGGGATTCATCCGCATCGCCGTCGAGAACATGGCCAATGCGATCAAGAAGGTTTCGGTGCAGCGCGGCTACGATGTCAGCCATTACGCCCTGCAATGTTTTGGCGGCGCGGGCGGCCAGCACGCCTGTCTCGTGGCCGACGCCCTGGGGATGCGCACGGTCCTGATCCATCCGCTCTCGGGCCTGCTTTCGGCTTATGGCATGGGCCTCGCCGACACGCGCGCCGTGCGCCAGCGGACGGTCGAAGCGCCGCTCGATGACGCGGGCGTGCGGATCGCGGAAGAGATCGTCGATGCGCTCGGCGCCGATGCGCTCGCCGATCTCGCCCACCAGATTCAGGATGCGGACGCGCGCAAGCTCCTGCGTCGCGCCCATGTGCGTTATGCCGGCACCGACACCGCCATGGTCGTCGATTTCGGCGCGCCGCAGGATATGCGCGCCGCTTTCGAGAGCGCGCACCGGTCGCGCTTCGGTTTCGCCGACGCAGGCCGCGCACTGGTGATCGAAGCCGTGTCGGTCGAGGCCGTCGCGCCCGGGCAGGGCGTCGATGAACCCGACGCGCCGCTGGTGGAAAGCCATCCCGAGGCGTCCGGCGTCACGCGCTTCTACTCGCATGGCGAATGGCAGAAGGCGGGCGTCTATCTGCGCAAGACGCTCTCGCCCGGCGCCCGCATCAATGGCCCGGCCATGCTGATCGAGCCGCACCAGACGATCGTGATCGAGCCCGGCTGGCGGGCCGAGATCACCGCCAAGGATCATGTCGTCCTGCATCGCGAAGGCGCCGTGCGCGCCCTGAACGTCGGCGCCGCCGTCGAGCCGGTCATGCTGGAGATCTTCAACAATCTCTTCATGTCGATCGCCGAGCAGATGGGCCTCGTGCTGCAGAACACGGCGAGCTCCGTGAACATCAAGGAGCGGCTCGACTTCTCCTGCGCGATCTTCGATCGCAAGGCGAGCCTCGTGGCCAATGCGCCCCATATTCCGGTGCATCTGGGCTCGATGGACAAGTCGGTGGAGAGCGTCATCCGCGCGCATGGCGGCGCCATGAAGCCGGGCGACGTCTTCGCGATCAACGCGCCCTACAATGGTGGCACGCATCTGCCCGACATCACCGTGGTGACGCCGGTGTTCGACGACGCCGGCAAGGACATCCTGTTCTTCGTCGCCTCGCGCGGACATCACGCGGATATCGGCGGCATTGCGCCAGGCTCGATGTCGCCGCGTGCCACGCATATCGATGAGGAAGGCGTCTACATCGACGGCTTCAAGCTCGTCGACGAGGGACGTTTCCGCGAGGCCGAGACGGTGGCGCTTCTCACCGGTGCGCGTTACCCCGTGCGCAACGTGGCGCAGAACATCGGCGACCTGCGCGCGCAGATCGCCGCCAACACGCGCGGCGCCACCGAGCTCATGCGCATGGTCGGCTCCTACGGCATCGACGTCGTGCAGGCCTATATGGGCCATGTGCAGGACAATGCCGCCGAAAGCGTCGCGCGCGTGCTGGCCACCCTCGAGGACTGCGCCTTCGCGTATGAGATGGATCAGGGCTGCTTCGTGAAGGTGAAGATCACCGTCGACCAGGCGCAACGCCGCGCCACTGTCGATTTCACCGGCACGTCGCCGCAGCGCGAAGACAATTTCAACGCGCCCGAGCCCGTTACGCAGGCGGCCGTGCTCTACGTGTTCCGCACGCTCGTGAAGGAGCGCATTCCGCTCAATGCAGGCTGCCTCCGCAACATCACCATTGTCGTGCCGAAAGGGTCGATGTTGTCGCCGCAATATCCGGCGGCTGTCGTCGCCGGCAACGTCGAGGTGAGCCAGGCCGTCACCGATTGCCTCTACGGCGCGCTGGGCCTGCTGGCGGGCGCGCAGGGCACGATGAACAATCTCACCTTCGGCGATGGCTCCTACCAGTATTACGAGACGATCTGTTCGGGCGCGCCCGCCGGACCCGGTTTCAACGGCGCCGATGCGGTCCACACGCACATGACCAATTCGCGGCTGACCGATCCCGAAGTGCTGGAGTTCCGGTATCCCGTGGTGCTCGAAGACTTCCACATTCGCAAGAACTCGGGCGGGCGCGGACGCTGGCACGGCGGAGACGGCGTGCGCCGCACGATCCGCTTCCTGCAGCCGATGGAATGCGCGATCCTGTCGGGACACAGACGCATTCCGCCGTTCGGCGCGGCGGGCGGCGAGCCCGGGCAATTGGGCGTGAACTCCGTGCGCCGCAACGATGGCCGCATCGAGATCCTCGGCGGCAGCGACCAGACGGTCATCGAAGCTGGCGAAGCCATTATCATCCAGACCCCAACAGCCGGCGGCTACGGCCCCGCGGGAGACCATGATGCATCTTGAAACCGACGTTCTGGTGATCGGCGCGGGTGGCGCAGGCATGTATGCCGCGCTCGAGGCCGCGCGCGCGGGCGCCCAGGTGATCCTCGCCGACCGCAGCCTCATCGGCCGCGGCGGCGCGACCGTGATGGCGCAGATGACGGTCGCGGCGGCTCTTGGCGAGCAGACGCCCGACTCATGGGAATTTCATCTGGCCGATACGCTGGCCGCCGGACGCGGCCTGTGCGACGAGCGCCTGTCCGCCATGCTCTGCCGCGAAGGTCCCGCGCGCATCCGCGAGATGGACGCCTGGAAAGTCGGCTGGGCGCGCCACGATGGTCACATTACGCAGATCCATGCGCCCGGCCATGATCGTGCGCGCTGCGTCTATGTCGATGTGCTCTCCACCGGCCCCGCCGTCTCGCGCACCTTGCGCACGCAGCTCAATCTCGCGAGCGGCATCCGCCGCATCGGCGATCTCGCGATCGTCGACATCGTCCTGCGCGACGGACAGGCGTGCGGCGCCGTGGCGGTTCATCTGTCGACCGGGCAGATCGTCACGCTGGCGGCGAAATCCGTCGTGATCGCCACCGGCGGTCTGACGCGTCTCTACCGGCGCAACAGCGCGTCCTTCAACATGGGCGGCGACGGCTATGCGCTTGCGCTGCGCGCGGGCGCGCAACTCATCGACATGGAATTCGTGCAGTTCTTCCCGATCGGACATCTGGCGCCGCGCCTCGTTGGCATGGACCCGATCATGTGGGATCCCTTCCGCTACAAGCTCGGCGGCAAATTGCTGAATGGCGAGATGCGCGAATTTGAGGACGATTACGCCTCGGCTGACGCGCGCAACGATGGCACCTATGTGCTGACGCGCGATCGCGCGACCTACGCCATCTCCAAGGAAGTGGAAGCAGGCCGCGGCTCGCCGGCAGGCGGCGCCTATCTCTCGTTCCAGCATGTGCCCGAGTCCGAACTGCGCCGCTCCTTCGGGCCGGTGATCGACAAGCTCGCCGCCAATGGCATCGACCTGACGCGCCAACTCGTGGAAGTCGCGCCGATCGCGCATTACCACATGGGCGGCATTCGCGTGGACGAGGACATGCTGAGCACCATCCCGGGGCTCTATGCGTGCGGCGAGGCCATCGGCGGCGCCAATGGCGCCAATCGCCTCTCGGGCAATGCAATCACCGAGGCCTTCGTGTTCGGCGCCCGCGCAGGCCAGACCGCTGCGGCCCATGCGCTTGCGAACGCGTCGCACTGGTCCGACGAAGCTGCGGCCACGACCGTCGGCATGCTGCGCGCGGCCGACAAGCGCGACACGCCGAACCTCTCGGTCGCCGTCACCGACCTGCAGGCGTTGATGGCCGACAAGGTCGGTCCGTTCCGCACCGACGAGAAGCTGCGTGAAGCGCTCGTCGAGATCGACCGCATGTCGTCCGAACTCGGCGCGACGCCGCCCTCTACGGGCGAGAGCTTCGATCCGCTGCTGATCGACTGGCTCGATCTGCGCAACATGCTGCAGGTCGCGAAAGCCGTCGCCACGCCGGCGCTCGCCCGCACCGAAAGCCGCGGCGCCCATCAGCGGGAAGACCATCCCGGCCTTGAAGAGGCGTGGACGCTCAACCAGATCATCACGCTGGACGGCGCCGACATTGCGCTGGAACGCAGCGCCCCCCTGTCGCAAAAGGCTCACGCATGAAGGCGAAACTCCAGATCCAGCGCGGCGAGCCCGGCGCGCCGCTCCATGTCGAAGCTTTCGAGATCGACTTCGAAGCCGGCCAGTCGGTCCTCGACGGCTTGCGCGCCGTGCGCCAGAGCGCCGATCCGACGCTCGCCTTTCGCTATGCCTGCATCAATGCGAATGCCTGCAAGGAATGCATGATGCTGATCGACGGCAAGGTCGATTACGCTTGCACGGTGAAACTGAAGGAAGGCGAGACGGTGCTCAAGCCGCTGCCGAAAAAGGCGCTGGTGCGAGATCTCGTGACCGAGATTGCGCCGCCTGACGAGCGCCTGTTCCCGACGAATGCGAAGTAGCTAGCGCAGGATCTCGAGGGCGGCGTCGACCATGCCCTGGTAGCCGGTGCAGCGGCACAGATTGCCCGACAGCGCCGCCCTGATTTCTTCTTCCGGCACCACGCGCCCGGCGGATTCGCGCTGCAGTTCGAGCAGCGTCATCACCACGCCCGGCGTGCAATAGCCGCATTGCAGCCCGTGATGGCGCGAGAGCGCCGCCTGAATGGGATGCAGGGCGCCGTCCGGCGTAGCCACGCCTTCGATCGTCTCGACGCTGCGGCCATTGGCCTGCACGGCAAGCATCAGGCAGGCGCGCGCGCTGGCGCCATCGACCAGCACCGTGCAGGCGCCGCAGACGCCATGCTCGCATCCCAGATGCGTGCCGGTCAGCTGCAATTCGCGGCGCAGGAAATCCGCCAGATGCACGCGTGAATCGACGGTCGCCTCGACCTCGCGTCCATTGACGGTGAGCTGGATGCGCTGCGGATCAAACATGGAATGCGCCTTCCGCACGCCTGTGCGCCAGACCGAGCGCGCGCCGAACCAGAACGCCGCACAGCTCCTGCCGATAGTCGGATGGATAAAGATCGTCTCCGTCGCACGCGATCAGTGCGGCAATTTGTGCAGCCTGATCCCACGCAGCGTCTGTCGCCTGCATGCCCTTCAACGCCTCTTCCGCTTGCGCCAGCCGCACGGGCGCGTGCGAAACGCCGCCGAGCGCGATCGCGCATTGCGCGATGGCGCCCGCATCGAGGCGCATCGTTACGGCGACCGACACGATGGCGAAATCGGCCGGACGACGATTGAATTCCATGAAGGCTGACGTTGCGCCCTGCGACGCCGCCGGAAAGGTGACATGCGTCAGGATCTCGTCGGGCGCGAGCGCTGAGGTGAGATAATCCAGAGCGAAGTCGCGGAAGGCGATGGCGCGGGCGCCGGACGGTCCCGCCACATGCATGATGGCGTCGAGCGCGGCGGCGACGACGGGCAATTCCGCGCCGGGATCGAGATGGCACAGGCTGCCGCCCAGCGTGCCGCGATTGCGCGTCTGCTGATGGCCGACCAGAGATGCAGCTTCGGAGAGCAGCGGACACAGGCGTGCGACGAGAGCCGATTGCTCAAGCGTGCGTTGGGTCACCATGGCGCCGATGCGCAAGCCCTCGGGAGTCTCCTCGATGGCGCGCAGGGACTGGACGCCGCCGAGATCGATCAGATGATCGGGCGCGGCGACGCGCAGATTCATCATCGGCATGAGCGACTGCCCGCCGGCGAGCACGCGCGCATTGTCGAGCTGCGACAGCAGGGCGACGGCAGCGTCGAGGTCGGCCGGCGCATGGTAGCGAAAGGGTGGCGCTTTCATGCGGCGCGATCCGATGTCCGTGCCGTGCGGATGAGTCCGCGCAATTGCGCGGGCGTGATGGGCAACTGGCTCACGCGAATGTCGAGCGGCCGCAACGCATCCTCGATCGCCGACACGATTGCCGACGGGGCGCCGATCGTCCCGCTTTCCGCCGCGCCCTTGACGCCCAGCGGATTGAGCGGCGTCGGCGATTCCAGATGATGGATTTCAAGACGCGGCACGACATCGCTGGTGGGCAGCAGATAATCCGCCAGGGTGACGGTCAACGGCTGGCCTTCACGATCGTAACGCATCCATTCGAACAGCGTCATGCCCACACCATGGATGACGCCGCCGAGGATCTGGCCCTCCACCATCATCGGATTGATCATGCGGCCGCAATCATGCACCACGACGTAGCGCAGGATCTTGACCGCACCCGTGTCGGGATCGACCTCGACTTCGGCGAGGTGACAGCCGTTCGTGTAGCTCAGCCCCGAGGTCATGAAATCGGAATGGGCCGACAGGCCCGGCGGCAGGTTGCCCGGCAGCACGAAGCCCGGCGTCCCCGCCAGCGCGCGCGCGATCTGCGTCAGGCTCTTGCCGAGCCCCGGCACGCCCTTCAGCTCGACGCCGCCATTGCGGATGACGAGGTCCTCGACCGACGCTTCCAGCATGGCGGACGCGGCTGTCTTGGCTTTTTCGACAAGCAGATTGGCCGCAGCGAAAGCGGCGTTGCCGGCGGTGACGGCCTGCCGGCTCGCATAGGCGCCAAGCCCCGAGGGCGTAGCCGCCGTGTCGCCGACGACGACATGAATGGCTGCAGGCTCGATGCCGAGCACCTGCGCCA
>JAQGKM010000049.1 GCA_028290125.1 Hyphomicrobiales bacterium
GTCGAATTTCTGGCGGACCGGCAGCTTGATCGGCGGCGAGCCGAACCAGGTGTCGTTCTCGCTCATCATGTGATTTTCGGGCGGCTTCGACTTGATGCCGATCAGCGCGCCTTTCGGAATGATAGAGCCCGGCGGCACGACGGCGTCGTTGCCGACGAACACATGCGCGCCCGTCTTCACCTTGCGCAGGATCATCCAGCCGCGCCGGATGTCTTCGTCGCCGAGCATCACCTCGTCGGCGATGAAGTTCTTCTCGCCGATGTCGACGAGATCGAAGCGGCCGGCGAGATTGGTCGAAATCTCGGCGCCCTTGCCGATCTTGGCGCCCATCAGGCGATACCAGGCGCGCATGTAGATCGTGGCGAACAGCGAGGTCAGCGTCTCGAGCGTGATCTCGGTGGCAAGCGCCACCACCCACATGCGGAAGTAGAACCACGAATGGACCGAATAGCGGCCCTCCTTCACGCGCGGCAGCACGATCCAGCGCACGCAGACGATGAACGCGACGGTAATCAGCACCATCGCGAACGCCGTCGGCCAGGCGAGGATCGGGATCGACGCCATGTAGAGCGTACGGTCGAGCGTCGCGATGCCGATCCATTCGTCCATCTGGTTGAACACCCAGAAGGCCGGGAAGATGGGCAGCATGCCGATCGGCGGAATCGCCAGCATGGCGATCGTGTAGCAGAAGGTCTGGATGGCGCGGCGCGCCGGCGTCGTGGTCGGGAATTCTTCCATGTCGGCCGGATCGTTGACGCCGACCTTGCGGCCCGGCGAACCGTCCCAGACTTCAAATTCCGGAATGATCGTGCCGGCGGGAATCGCCGTGAGATCCTTCAGCTCGGAGCCGTCGCCGAGCACGACGCCGCCCTCGACCACGCATGACGAGCCGATATAGGCGTCGCGGCCGATGACCACCGGCTCGATGATCAGTTCGTTGCCGACAACGCGCGCATTGGTGATCTCGACCTTGCCGCCGACGCAGCAGGCGTCGCCGAAGGTGATGAGATCGATCGCACCGGAATCAAAGTCGCTGATGATTGCGTCGTCGCCGACCTTGGCGCCGATGGCGCGCAGGTAGACGCGCATCAGCGGCGAGGCCTGGAACCACTTGAGGTGCGTCAGGCCGAGCAGGCGCTGCGCCAGCCACCAGCGGAAATAATACGTGCCCCACAACGGATAGCGCCCGGGCGTCGTGCGCCCGATCAGCAGCCATTTGCCGCCAATGGCGAGCGCGATGGTGACGATGTTGATGCAGACGTAGACGCCGAAGAGCGAAATGATCTCGGAGACGATGCTGGCGTCGGGGCTCGTCAGCAGCATGTAGGAAATGAACACGCCGAGCCATTGCGCGGTCATCAGCGCGATGATGAACGGCAGCACGGCCGCTTGCGCCAGCCCGCAGAGGAAGCGGCGCAGGAACGGCGGCGGCGTGAAGGAAAGATCGCGCGCCGCAGCGACATGGGCGAACTTCGTGTCGAGCATGTCCGCCATCGCGCGCAGCGAGCGCGCCGCGTAGACGTCCTGCAGGGTGATGCCGGCGAGGCCGTGATGCTGGCGCACGAGCGACACGAAACGCGCCGCGAGCAGCGAGTGGCCGCCGAGGTCGGTGAAGAAGTCGGCGTCGAATGGAATCGCCTGCGGCGGCAGGACGGCCTTGGCGGCGTCGAGCAGCTTCGCCTCGGTCGGCGTGCGCGGCTCCTCCTGCTCTTCGGTCGGGCCTTCGCTCGACAGCTCCATGCGCTTGAGCTGGTTGCGGTTGACCTTGCCGGATGACAGGCGCGGCAGTTCGGCGATGCTCTCGTAGCGTCCCGGAACCATGTAGGCGGGCAGCCGCTCGCGCAGCATGGTGCGCAGATTGCGCGCCTCGAGCGTCACCTGCGCGGCCTTGTCGGTCACGATGAACGCGACGAGCTGGTCGACGCCGTCGTCGTTGCGCAGCACGACCGCAGCCTGCGACAGGCCCGGAATTTCGGCGAGCTTCGCCTCGATCTCGCCGAGCTCGACGCGGAAGCCGCGGATCTTTACCTGGTCGTCGATGCGTCCACGAAAGCCGATTTCGCCGTTGGCTTCCATGACGACGGCGTCGCCCGAGCGGTAAAGGATTGGATCGGAGCCATCGCTCGCATACGGGTTGACGATGAATTTTTCCGCCGTCAGCGGCGCGCGGTTGAGATAGCCTTTAGCGACGCCGGGACCGCCGATCAGCAACTCGCCCTCGACGCCACGGCCGACGAGATTGAGCGCGTCGTCGGCGACGTAGCAGGTGTAGTTCGGGATCGGTCCGCCGATGGTGACCGGCTCGCCGGGACGCACCAGCGCGACAGTCGCCACGACCGTCGCTTCGGTCGGGCCGTAGCTGTTGAAGATCGAGCGACCGGGCCGGCTCCAGCGCGCCGCAACGGTTGGCGGGCAGGCCTCGCCACCCAGGATGATGATGCGCAGCGACGCGACGTCGCGCGGCAGCATGGCGAGCAGCGTCGGCACGGTGTCGAGCACCGTGATGCCGGCGGCGTCCATGATCTCCGGCAGTCGATCGGTCTCGCCCATGATCTTCGGCGTCGCGACGAACAGCGCCGCACCGACGAGATACGGAACCCAGATTTCTTCCATCGACAGGTCGAACGCGACCGACGCGCCCTGGAAGACGATGTCGCTCGAAACGAGGCCATAGACCTCGTTGGCCGAGCGCAAGTAGTGGCAGATGTTCTGGCCGGTGATGACGATGCCCTTGGGCACGCCCGTCGAGCCCGACGTGTAGAT